>CAYTMK010000006.1:0-29040 GCA_964438885.1 uncultured Erysipelotrichaceae bacterium
GTTTTTAATTGTTCTTTTCTAGCCCTGAGTTTAGCTTGCGCTTCATTTATAGCACTATCTGCAACACGAGATTTTATCTTTAATTCTTGGCACAGTCTTCTTTTTACTTCTTTTAAACTTGTGTGTTTATTTAACTCTGATAGGGCAATATGATAGGACTGAGATTTCAATATAGCCCTCTAAAAAATCCGTTACATTAGGCTATCCAACCATTTTTCTTATCGAGAACTCAAGAAGTAGTTGCTGTATACGATGTTTCTCTAAATTCTATATATCCTTGCCAAGGAATCTTATCCATAAGCGACTACTCCTTTCTCTCTACTAAGGCATCTTCTAATTTCTTATAACCTTTTTTTTACCTTTTTCTTTTGGGCCTACTAATTTAGCCACCTCTCCTGTAGTAAAATATTCTTTACTGAAATATATCCTGCTTATCACGTAGTACTATTTTACTTCATTTAGTTAATGATGTTATGTAGTGGTTTATCCTGTAAAGGAAGAAAAATAAATCGTTTCTAGACATTTTTTTCTCTATTTTCTTTCTTTTGAAGTGATCTTTCACTTTGATTTTTTTAAAGTCTAATTGGGTTCTAAACTAGATATGGTACCAATTTTTTATAGTTCTTTTGATGAAAAGAGTCATAAAAAACAAAGCGCTCATTTTGGGCTAAATTTTTCCAAGTATAATGAGCAAGAGAAAATACAAAAAGTAGAAGGATAAGAAGCGTTATGGTAAATTTTCAGCCTCTTGCGGATGCTTCCTATAAGGAGTTTAAACACGATCTTGAACGTTTAGTCGCCGTAGAATCGGTGCGAGATATCGAACATGCTGGCCCAGGAGCTCCCTTTGGCCCTAAAGTAAAAGAAGCACTAGAAACTTTATTAGATATCGCTAGACGTGATGGATTTGAAACCAAAAACTATGATGGATATGCTGGCCTTATTACATTAGGGGATGGAGAAGAAAGTGTAGGAATTCTTGGTCACTTGGATGTTGTCCCTCTAGGAAAAGGATGGCAACATGATCCCTTAAAGCTGAGTGAAGAAAACGGCTATCTATTTGGACGCGGAGTACTTGATGATAAAGGGCCTCTTTTGGCGGGATATTATGCTTTAAAGCTAGTACGCGATGCGGGGATTCCGCTCAAACGGAAAGTCATGCTCATTGCAGGAACGGATGAAGAAAGTGGCATGGGCGGGATTAAAGAATACGTAAAAACTGGACCAATCCCCACCATGGGTTTTACTCCTGATGCTGATTTTCCAGTTATTTATGGAGAAAAAGGAAATCTCCATATCACCCTGGATAGCGATGCGCCAACGATTATTGAATCCTTCGAGGCTGGAGAACGCCCAAATGTTGTCATCGCTCAAGCCAAAGCCGTATTAAATACGGATAAATTTGATTCAGATTCTTTTGATTTTTTCTTACGTCTCAATGGCTTAAAAGGACATGGAGAGCTCAAAGATGGAAAAGTGCATCTTTTCGTCGAAGGCAAAGCTGCGCATGGTTCTGTGCCTTACCTTGGGGTAAATGCCGCCGTGCATTTGCTTAACTATATTGGACAAGCGTATGATGATTCGTTGGCTAAAGATCTTTACTTCCTCTTACAGGATTGGAAGGGCACTCCCGAGAATATTGATATCAATGGCGTATATATGGGATTTTTAACTCTTAATCCTGGAATTCTAACCATTAAGGATGGTCATACCCATGTTCTTATTGATATTCGCTATCCAAATGACACCACTCCCGAAAAGGTGCTCAAAGGCTTTGAAGAAGCGTGCTTTTCCTTAGAAACACCAATTTTTCCTGCCATTGAGTCGAGTGGAAAGCCTCTCTTTGTGGATCCTAATTCGGATTTAGTTAAAAATCTTATGGCTTCCTATGCTACATATTCTGGTGACACCTTCTCTCCCGCTATTACCATCGGGGGTGGAACTTATGCTAAGATGTTTGATAACTTTGTTGCCTTTGGACCAGAAAAGCCTTGGGAAAAACCACCTAAGGATATGAAAATTGGAGGATGTCACGAAGCCGATGAAGGAATTTCTAAAAAGGCTCTTTTAGAAGCCATTGCGATCTATGCCGATGCAATTGTCCGCTTAGCGAATCAAAGTTAAGTTTCCAGAAGTATGAGATTTCTGCTTAAGAAAGGAAGATTCAATGAGTTTTTCTTTTAAATTCTTTGTTGGATCCATAATGAATTTATGAGAATGCGTAGAATTCCTCAAGCGGTAGAATACTTGTCTACAAGTTCTGCTCACGTTCAAGATCCAGCCGCTAAAGCTGGTCATTGGAAAAGGAAAGACGAAGTACTTCACCTAGAAATTGGATGTGGAAAAGGGGGATACTCTGCCGCTCTAGCCGCTATGCATCCTGAGGAAACCTTTGTTGCTATTGAACGCAATGAAACCGCTGCGGGCCTTGCTGCGCGTAAGTTTGATGAAAGCCAACAAGAAAATTTATTTTTGATTCATGGAGATGGCTCTTTTTTAGAGAATTGGTTTGGCCCTAAAGAAGTGGATGTATTGCACTTAAATTTCTCTGATCCTTGGCCCAAGAAGCGCAATGCGAAGCGACGTTTAACCGCTCCCTCTTTTTTAAAGCAATATGCTCAAATCTTAAGCGATACCGGATCAATCGTAATGAAAACAGATAATTCATCCCTGTTTGAATATTCGATATTGACTTTTTTAAAGGCTGGCTTTGTTCTCGAAGAAATCAGTGTGAATTTTCGAGGAGAAGATCATCCTGAAGATCCTTTAACAGAATACGAACAAAAATTTGTTCTCGCTGGGCATCCCATTTATCGCTCGGTATGGAAAAAAGGTAACTTGTATGAAAACTTTACAGACAATTGATGAAGTGAATACGCAAAAACAAAGTCAAAAACCCACTGTCTTTTTATGGTCTGCGAATTGGTGTCCTGATTGCTTGTATTTAATGCCTTATTTGGATGCACTTGAAAAAGCCAATCCTGATATGGATTTTTATAAACTGGATCGGGATCAACTGCTGGATGAAGCGATTGCTCAAGAAATTTTGGGTATTCCTTCTCTTGTGGTGTATCAAGATGGGCAAGAAAAAGGTCGATTTGTTTCGAAACTGCGCAAAACTCCAGAAGAAATTCAGGCTTTCTTGAATTCTCTAAAGAAGTAATTGCGTTGGATCGCCTAGCCCTTGAAAGGAGGATTCTTTTATGGGATTTAAAGATCTCATGAAATCGTTTCTCTATGAAAGCGTAGAAGACGATGATGAGGAGGAATATGAAGAGGAGGAAGAGGAAGTAATCTCCTCTAAGCCTCGCTTTAATACTCGTTCTCGAAGAAAACAGAAACAAGAAGATGTTGAAGAACCCATCGCGCAAGCGACAACACGTGTGACTTCTACAACGTCTAACTATAATCCATATGCGAATCAGGAAGTGTATTCCGCCAATCAAGAGCTCTATACACAACCCAAAGTCACTTATCCTACCGAGAGTCAAGGGCAAGGACGTTCACGCATTGATGTGCGTGCCGAACAGGATCCTCCTCAAAGTACCACGCCCCCAAAAAATCGGAATTCTTTGCCATCAAGACGAGGCAATCGGCAAAATGTACAGCCTAGGCAAGAATATTCCACTGTCATCTCTCCAATCTTTGGAAATATGGCAGATGAAGAAAAAAATCCTAGAGCTGTTCATGATGCGATCAATTTGCCTAAATCCATTGAACCAGGAGGAATCGGGCAAATTATTTCTCCAATGTATGGAGCCAGCACTCCAACTACCCAAGCTTCTTCTCCCATTATTTCCATTCAATCTAAAAGCGATGCTCAACCTATAGAGACTGAGCAAGAATCGGCTCTTAAGAAGAGAAATCGTCAAAAAACACTTAGTGCTCCTTCTAAAACAAAAAAAGCCGCTCCTAGTCAAGAAAAGCGGACCCAACCTCCTCAATCAATGACACAAATTATTTCCACTCGTCCTCAAGCCATTCGACAACAAATGGAAGCGCAACAAATGCACTATGAAGAAGAGGAATATGAAGTCGAAGAGGTAACGACATCTCCTTCCTATGAGAAGGGGCATCTTGCCCATCCTGAAATTTTAGAAGAAGCCTTAGAGGACTTGGATCTTCAAGAAAGAGCGAATCAAATTGCCGATGAACATTTAGCACAACCTCAGGGAGTGGAAGAAGAAGTTGAAGAAGTAAAAAACACTCCAAAACCAGCTCGCTATCTTGATCTTTCGAGTTATCTCTCACGAGGATCGACGAAATCTAAATCGACCAATAGCGATAAGAAAAAGAAATAATGTTTTCGGCCTGTCTTCTTTCTCTCTTCGAAGACAGGCTTTAATCTTAAAAACCTCAAGGAAAGGAGAATTCGATCCCAAAAGGGATGGAATGATTTTATGAGAATTTTCTTTACAGGAATTAAAGGAACAGGGATGGCCGCTTTAGCCGAAATCTTACATGAGCTTGGTTATCCAGTTACCGGTTCTGATATCACAAAATATGTATTTACTGAAGACGGTTTAAAGGCCCGCCACATTGAAATTTTACCTTTTGATGCAAATAATATTCAGCCTGGGGATACGGTGATCGCTGGTTTAGCGTTTAGTCCAGACCATCCAGAAATCGCCCAAGCGTTGGCGATGGAGGATGTAAAAATCTATTGGTATAATGAATATCTTGGGAAACTTTTAGAAGACTATACCTCTATTTGTGTAGCAGGCTGCCATGGGAAATCAACGACTACAGGTCTTTTGGCCCAAACGCTTGAAGCCTATGAACCGACAGGTTTTTTGATTGGGGATGGGCATGGTCATATGCCTAAAGAGGCAAAATATTTCGTCTTGGAAGCTTGCGAATTTAAGCGTCATTTTTTAGCTTATCATCCCGATTATGCTTTGATCACAAACATCGAATTGGATCACGTAGATTATTACAAAAACTTAGAGGATTACATCAGTGCCTTTCAAAGCTTTGTCCATCAAGTAAAAAGAAAATGCGTCATCTTTGGAGATGATCCTTATCTTAAGACCTTAAACTATTCTGTTCCTGTTGTAACCTATGGATTAAATGAGGGAAATGATTATCGAGGCATTCATTTAGTGGAAAATGAAGAAGGCTCTACTCTTTCCGTGGAAAAGAATGGTCAAGTTATTGCGGATTTAATTCTTCATGAATCCGGTTTGCCTTTTGTGTGGGATGCTTTAGGGGCTTTTACGATGGCCGTAGAACTCGGTATGGATCCGCAAAAAGCAGCGGCGCAAATTGCTGATTTTAAAGGCATTGCTCGGCGCTTTGTCATTGAAGAATGCCAAGGAAGTCAATTAATTGATGACTATGCCCATCACCCCACCGCAATTCGACAAATGGTTCGCTCAGTTCGTAAACGTTTTCCTGGACAAAAAGTGATTGCCCTTTATAAACCCGATCGTTATTCTCGGTTGCAATTTTTCTTAGATGATTTTGCTCAAGCGCTCAATACTGCTGATGCCAGTGCGGTATTAGATTTTGATGTCAATGCCAAGCCAGAAGATGAAACCATTACAGTCACTATCCAAGATTTATTGGATCGTTTAGAAAATGGGCAATTATTAGCAATTGATGAAGCGAGTGCTCAAGCGCTTGCTTCTATGGGACCGGCTGTTTATCTGTTTATGTCCAGTAAAAATATATATTTATTAAAAGAATTACTCAAAAAGAAACTTTAAAGCTTCTCTTCACTCTTTAAGCAGTTCTTAGTTCTTTCTAAGACTGCTTTTTTTGTGGAAGAGTGTCGATAAAAATGAAGATTTATTTTGGCTTATGAAAAAGTTTTCAGTCAATAAAAGGGGCTTAATTTCTAGGTGCTATAATGAAACGGAAACAGACCGTTTTAATTCGCTAGAAAGGAATTTTATGACAGTCAATTTAGACGTTCTAATGTATCTTGCGCGCATTGCGATATGTGTAGCGGGTGTCATTGCGCTGATCTATTTGTGCCTTATGTTCAAATCAGTGATCGCAACTATGCAAGAACTTCAAGAAACATTAAAAGTCGTCACCCGTGATTTATCAAAGCTTGAAAGCCCACTTGATACACTAGGACAAGTTTCCAAAACCGTAGACTCTGTGCAATCGTCGGCTAAGCAAGCTGCTATGGGGGCCATCCACGTTTTCTCCCAAGGCACCGAGAAATTGAGCAACAAGCTTAAAGATTCATCGATCGCTAAGAAAACATCGACTGAAAATAAGGTGCAATCCGAGTTGCAAGAAGTTACACAGGATCTGAACAAGATTGATGAAGACTTGGATAAAATCCTTCCAAACGAGAAACCCCAGGCTTAATCTCCTTCAAACACTTTCTTTGAAAGAGATTCAAGGTCACAAGGAACCATTTTTGATGAGTGCCTTGTTTATCTAGAAAACACAAGACAAACTTTCACAACAAAATTTCATACTCTTGTGCCACAGTTCTTTATAGAGAAATATTTTGGAAAGTTTGTCTTTGTTTTAACTATAGATGTATGCGCTTACTCTTATTTTAGGCGTTTTTAATCCTAGTGAGCGTTTAGAGTATACATTTTGTTCTTCTTTCTGCTAGGAATTTTCTAGGGATTTTAAAGAAAGAAGAAAATTTTAGAAAGGATAAGCTCACCTGTTGAAATCAAATTTTAGGTCGAGCGAATATAGGACTATGAATGAAGAAAAAAATTTGACCGAAACCACTATTTCTAGCTCTACTCCTGTAGAAGAAACTCCAAGCCCCGTTGAAGCCGTGGAAATACCTGCCCAATCCAAAGATTTAGAAGTAGCTCCTCTAGAAGCCAATGAAGAAAAAGAACCAATTGTCGTTGAAAAAGAAGAGACTTCCAAAGAAGAAAAAGAAGAACTCACTTCAGCTATCCCAGAGGAAAAAGAAGAAAAAGTGGAAACAGATGCAGATGCAAGAGCTGCTGCCATTGATGAAATGGAAAAGGCAAGTCAAAAAGCGCTCGATGCGATGCGAGAAGCAGGAAATGCTAAAAACGATGAAGTCATCGACGAGGCAGAGAAAAAACTTAACGACATCTTTGCTCAATTTAAAGATTGGATGCAAAACAATTCTCAACCCGACCGCATCAAAGCAGAAATGAAGCAAGTCAGTGATAGTGTAACCAACCTTTTAAATAAAACACGTGATGGGGTGATTGAAGTCTCTCAAAGTGAACAATTTAAACAAACCATGGAGTCTGGAAAAGATTTCGTCATTGGAACGGGAGCTATGATCGCAGATGGTCTTCAACATGGCTATGATAAATTATTGGAAATTCCTGAATTTAAAAAAGCTGCTAACTTTGTAGAAGAAAAAGTGGATGATTTACGCCACTCCGAAGCTCTTAAAACTTTAATTGATCGCTCTCAAGAAGGAATAACGCAACTGAACAACACCATCTTTAATGGGCTAAAAGCGTTTTTCTCTCCTTCCAAGGAAACTTCTCAATCCACTCCTACCACCGCCACCAAAGTGGTCCTTCCTGATTTGCCAGAAGAACCTGATGAAGAACCAAAAACCAATGGAGATTAAAATAGAAAATGAAGCGAATCACCATTTATGATGTAGCCAAAGAAGCAGATGTTTCTTTAGCTACTGTTTCTAGAGTTATCAATGACTCTAATGTGGTACGCGAAGATACTCGTCAACGCGTCCAAGAAGTCATCGAAAAATTGGGCTATAAACCCAATGCAGTGGCCCAAGGCTTGGCTTTGTCCAAAACTACGACTGTTTCAATTGTGATGTCTGAAAAATTATTGGCTTACAATGCCAAAATTTTGAATGGCTTAATGGATGTCGCAAATATTTATCACTACAACGTGATGTTTCACACGACTTCAAAGGGAATTTCTAAAATGCAGGATGTCATTGAATCCATCATTAAATCACGTGTCGATGGAGTAATCTTATTTAATGACAATTTTACCGAAGATGAAATGGTCGTTCTGAATGAATATAAAATTCCCACAGTAATTGTCGGAAGTTATTTTGATGGGAAACGTCATGATCACGTTGGCAATGTATACATCGATTTTGAAAAATTGGCTTATGATTTGGTCAAAGACTGCTTCGAACGAGGGATTGATGATATCGCTTTAGTGGAAGATAAGCTCAATTTATCCATGATGAAGCAAATTAAAGCAGGAATAACACGTGCTTATGAAGAAGCGGGAAAGACCTTTGATAATGTATTAACCTACAATGATACGTATCACACAAGCTATGAATTTTTTTCCGACTATTTCTCTCATCATAAACCACCAAAGTTTACGATTGCTTTACGAGATTCCCAAGGAATTGCCATGCTGAATGCAGCCAAAGAACACGATTTACGAGTTCCAGAAGATTTTGAAATTTTAACCGTTTTAGATTCTAAATACTTGCCCATGATGCGTCCAAGTCTTTCTGCTTACAACATTCCTGAATACGATATGGGAGCCATCGCCATGCGAATGTTAACGAAAATGTTAGTAAACAACGAAGAGGTTGAACGCAATATCACGCTTCAAACTAGTAAAATTGAACGTGATTCTACCAATGCCATCTAGTTTAAAGAAAAGACTGCTGATTTTCGATCAACAGTCTTTTTTCTAAACCCAAAGAGAACTATACTTCTGTCACTCTTCTAATTTCTGTCTTTGTCTTTACCTTACATCCACACAAACTTTATAGACCTAGCTCTTTATACACCTTTCACCAAAAGAAACTACCAGAAACCAAAATTTTCACCGAAATAAGTTCTGAATAAAAAAGAGTTGTTTTTGACGGTCTAGGCTTAAAAGAGGGAGAAGTGATTGTTGTAAGATGAAAGCATGGAAATCGTATTTAACCAATTAAATGAGGCTATACTCCCTCATGATTATGAGAGAGACTACATGACCATTATGGAAAAAACGGTGGCCTTGCTGGGACGAAGCGAAGATTTGGTATGTTCAGTGATTTTTTGTTCTCCCCAACAAATTCATGAAATCAATAAAACGTATCGCCACATTGATCGTCCTACCGACGTAATTTCTTTTGCCTTACAAGACGATTCAGACAATATCTTCATTGAGGAGGAAGAAAACGAACTTGGGGATATCTTCATTAATACCCAAGCCATTGAAGATCAAGCCAAAGAGTATGGCCACTCACTTCGAAGAGAATCGTGCTTTTTATTTTGCCATGGATTGTTGCATTTGTTGGGCTATGATCACATGACCAAAGAGGACGAAGAGATAATGTTTGGCTTGCAAAAGGAAATCCTCCATGGTGTGGCTGAAAAATAGATTTCGCTATGCCTTTGCAGGGTTACGTTATGGTCTTTTAAAAGATCGAAGCATTCGTTTGCAATTTATTTTAGGGTGTATAACCTTACTTTTTAGCGCTTTTCTGCGCATTTCGGCTCAGGATTGGCTTTGGATTTGTTTGGCCATTGCTTTGGTCATCATGGCTGAAATCTTCAATTCATGCATTGAAAAAACGATAGATTATATTTCACTTGAACGAAATCCTAAAGCGGGATTGATTAAAGACTTAGCGGCTGCAGGAGTTTTAGTCGCTTCAATTTTTGCCCTTGTAGTGGCTTTGATCATTTTACTTCCCCCTTTTCTTTCTTGGATTCGAACGTTTTAAAAGGAGCGATATGAAAATGGAACCATTTAAATCGGGTGTTATTGCGATTGTTGGACGCCCAAACGCAGGAAAATCAACCTTGATGAATTCCTTGTTGAAAGAAAAAATTGCGATAATGTCTGATAAACCCAATACCACCCGCAATAACATTGCCGGAATTTTAACCGACGATACGACGCAATATGTTTTTATGGATACTCCAGGAATTCATAAACCTCAACAAGAACTTGGGCGTGTTTTAAACAAAAATGCCTATATTGCGATGGAAGATGCGGATGTAATCGGTTGGATCATTGATGTAACCCAATCTTTTGGTCCAGGCGATGAATTCATTCTCAATCGTTTAAAAACCCTTAATAAGCCCATTGTTCTTTTAGTGAATAAAGTGGATAAACTGAACAAAGAAAAACTTCTTAAACGTTTAACCTATTGGGCTGATTTATATGAATTTGCCGATATTGTCCCTCTCTCTGCTTTGAAAAAAGAGAACTTGGAGGAAGTTTTAAGTGTTTTTCGGAGTTATTTACCCCAAGGACCAGCCTTATATCCAGCTGAGATGAAAAGCGACCATGGCTTGGTTTTCCAATTGTGTGAAATCGTACGCGAAAAAGTTCTTCAGAAAACCCATGAAGAGATCCCACATTCTGTAGCCGTATTGCTTGAAAGCTATGAAGAGCATGAAGGAAAAGTATACTTATCTTTCATCATAATTGTCGATCGCGATTCTCAAAAGGGGATTTTGATCGGAAAAGGCGGCGATATGATTCGAGACATTCGCTTAAGTGCGCAAAAAGAAATCAAAGAAAAACTTGGGAAACCCGTAAATATGGAACTCTATGTTCGGGTTGAAAAAAACTGGCGCAATCGAGAAGCCAAACTCAAAGAATTTGGTCTAGATGAATTATCCGAATAAGTTTTGAGATAAAAGTCCCTTTACTATAAGGGATTTTTTATTTTCATTCAAACATCGATAAAATAAAAAGAAAGGAAAGCCATTTCTAGAAAATGGTTAGGAAGAAAAGATGGAAGAAAAGAGCGCTATAGAAGGACTCATTTTACAAGTCATCGACTACCAAAATAACGATGCCATTCTTCATGTACTTACCCCAGAGCAAGGAGTAGTGAGCGTCTTTGCCCGAGGAATTCAAAAGGAATCTTCTAAAAATCGGCGTTTAGCGATGCCTTTTACCAAAGTATCTTTAAACTATGATCCACGTTATTCAAAAAGAATGTTGTACTTAATCAATGGAAGTGTATTGGCCTCCTATTGGAAAGCGATGGATTCTTTAGTGATGCAAACAGTGAATGCCATTGTCATTTGTTTAATTGAGCGCTATGGAGGAGCTCTTCTAAGCTATGAATGTTTAGAAAAGATGTGGAGCGCCTTTCATCAAAATGATTTGGCCAAAGGCCTTTTGATGGCTAGCTTTTTGGTAAGTGGTGTTTTAGCCCAAGAAGGGACTCTAATGAATGTAGATGGATGCATGAGATGCCATAAGAAAAATCAATTGGCTGGTCTTTCTTTTGAACAAGGAGGATTTGTTTGTCGAAATCACATTGATTCCCATACTCTCATTTGGCCAAAAGAACGCTTATTACAGCTACGACGTTTGGTAAAGGCCATTGAAGCGGTACGTCAGCTCGATTTGCGCCTTGAATCCAATCGTCAATTGCTCCAAAAAGCAAGTGAAAATTTACAAATTTTTACTTGGGATCTCGATTTTTTCTTGATTCTAATGGATTGGTATGGCTATTTCCAAGAAACCGTCTTACCAAGTGTAAACTTTTTAAAAACTCTTCATCAAAGTGAAAAGAAACCCTCCAGGCTTGAATCTTAGAGCTTTCTAAAAAAAAGGAACGCTTTTCAGTGTTCCTTTCACTTAAAATAACTTTTCACTTCAAGGAATCGAAAGGATAAGGGAAATTTTTCGATTGGTCTAAAAGTTGAAGAAGTTCTTGGTATATCGAAGAGGAAAGTGCAGGTTCAAAAGAAGAGAGATCAACAGATTCTAGGGATTTTTAAGCGTGGAGCGATCAATTTTAATTTGGTGAATCCACTTTTTGAACTGCTCTTTTTCTTTGGAATCCAAGGAAGCTTTCTGAACCATAAAATTCAACACTTCGCTTAAATCGCCAAAAAGTTCTTGGCGAAAGAGAGGAGAATGGCCTTTTTTGAGAACAATAAGCTTCGAATAAAGAAACCAGGGCTTGCCTTCGTGAAAAGAAGAAAAAAGAAGAAGTCCTTAAGCGAAAAAATCGTTTAAGATAAAACCTCTTCTTTTTGACCTACTCTAAAGATCCTTTAGTCTTGATCTTCTACGATTCCTGACTTTAAAGCCTTTTCTATTTTATCGGCTTCAGGATCTATAAAGATCGTCTGATGGGTTTTCATGCTCACAAATCCAGGGCCTTTTTTGGGAATTCGCTTTAAATTGTATACTTTCGTATAATCTACTGGAACACTTGATGAATAGCGGCCTTTCGAAAACCAAGCCGCTAACATGGCACAAAAGCGAATTTCAGCCTCTGTAGGATTTTCACTTTGAAGCAAAACATGCGAACCGTGATAATCCTTAACGTGAAACCATAAATCTCCTCGTTTAGCCAATTGCCAAGTGATGTATTGATTTTGAAGATTGTTTTTCCCAGCATAAATAATGGCTTCTCCCATTCGTAAACGAATAATATGGGGAACTTTTTTTCCGCCCTTTTTTCTTCGAATAGGATGAGAAGAAAGACGTAAAATATGGTTTTGTGCCAATTCTTGGCGTATCTCGAGTACATCTTCTACGCTACAATAGTTGAGCTGCTCTTTTAAGGTTTGAAAGTATTCGAGTTGGTATTCACAAGCTTCAATTTGTTCCTCTAAAATAGCGATTGCACGCTTCATTTTGTGATATTTCTTATAAAATAAATTGGCATTATCTTTGATGGAATAACGCATATCTAAAGGAATTTCAAGCAGTACCCCTTCTTCTTCAAATGAGGGAAGAGAAACAATTGGGGTTTTAGGAATGTGTAGGTTGGCAAAGAGGACATCTCCATATTGACGATAGCGATCATACTCTTGCGATTCTTCTAGAGCCTGTAAAAGCTTGGGGAGTTTTTTAGAGAGCTTTTGAATTTCTCGATCTACGGCTTTAAATACATCTCCACACTGTAAGGCAATACGCTTTTTGGCCTCTTCTTGTTCGAACAGTGTTTCTAATCCTTCCATTAAAGGGAGAATTTCTGGCTTTTCTTTGGCTTCAAGATGCAACAAAGGGAGACAATGAAAATCTTTAGAATAGCGATAAAGCGTGGCCGAATGTTTGATTTGATCGATAATTTCTTGATAATCTTGCCCTTGGTGCAGGCGATAAAGAACTTCCCGTGATAAAGAAGGAGAAAATCCTTCAATTTGGCTCACAAGGGATTTATCCAGGTCCAAGAGACCGGGCTTAAATGGAGAATAACGTTCTGGCTTTTCTGGGAGAAGATAAGTGGCTCCCGGATGGAGGAGCCGTTTCGAGTTTTCAAAGACGGGAATCCGTTTTAAACAATCAATAATCTTTTGATTTTTCGCTTCCACTAAAATCAGGTTGGCATATTTGCCCATCATTTCAGCGTATAAATCGTATTCCATGCGGTCGGCAAACTCATCACTTGCCACAATATGAAAGCGAACTAGACGATCAAAAGCCATTTGGTCAATAGAAACGATAATTCCTTGTGAAATCCGTTTACGCAAAAGCATTACAAAACTCGAGGGATTGGGCAACGGCTCTTTGGCTTTAGAACATAAGTATAGACGACAAGTATTGGAATGGACACTGATCGCTAAGCGGGCCGTTCCAAGTCCTGGTTTGTGTAAGTAAAACAGTATTTCATCAGCACTTAAACTTTGAATTTTTCCGATCTTAGATCCTTCCCATGGTTTGAGCAATTCGATCGTGCGATGAAGTAATAATCCATCAAATGGCATAGTTCCTCCTTTTTTAAAGTATAGGCTCTTTTGTTTTCAAGCGATCCTTTAATAAAAATCCGTTCTCTTCTATTTTCCTTGCTTTTCTATTCAAACATGACAATATTTTAAAATGGTCTTGGTTTTAAAAGAGGCTTAGATATGAGCTATTTCTTCTTTATTTTTGAGTCTCTTTCTCCTCTTTTTCCTAGAATTTTGAGAGGGAAAAATGTATTCTTCGGATAACTCCTATTTTTAAGAAGTATGAGGAAATAGGGCATTTTATAAACACCGAAGCCAAAAAAATTTCATTATCTATAGAGGAAACGCAAGGCTTTTGAGAAAAAGAGGAAAAAAGATGAATCAACCCAAGATTATTTTGTTTAGTGGTCCTTCGGGAGTGGGTAAGGGAACCATTCGCAGTCTATTAGATGATGAAGCCCTCAATTTAGTCAATTCAGTAAGCTGGACCACCCGCCCACCTCGTCCTGGAGAAATTGAAGGAATCAGTTATCACTTTGTCACTCCCGAAGAATTTCAAAAAAATTTGGAAGAAGATGGCTTTGTAGAATATTATGCGCCTTTTGCGGATAATTCGTATGGTACACCCAAAAAGCCTTTGGAAGATTGGTTGGCGCAAGGAAAGAATGTTCTTCTCGAAATTGATGTAAATGGGGCGCTTCAAGTAATGAAAGCCTATCCTGAAGCAGAATCCATTTTTTTAGCGCCGCCTTCTATGGAAGAACTTGAAGCCCGTTTAGTCGGACGCCATACCGAAGATGAAGAGACAATTGCTCGGCGCTTAGAAACCGCAAAAAAAGAATTGGCTTCTAGTCAATACTATCGGCACATTGTGATCAACGATGATCCAAACCAAGCTGCGGCTCAAGTGGCAGCCATTATTGCCGCTTAAGGCCTAAGAAACCGATGGATAAAAGAAAAATTGTAATTTTAAATTGAAAACGAGTCGACTTCCTGACTTGAAGCCAAAAGATCACAATGGTAAACTGATTCAAGAATCAAGCCAAAGGGAGCGGCGTGTCCGCTCCTTTCCCCATTTTTAGAAGAGTTTTCCCCTTTTAGAACCCACTAAAAGAAGTGGGATAAGAATTCTTGAGTTCAAAGAGGGACCACACTCTTCCGTTTCCAAAACCTTTGGATTTTATTCTGCCTGTTTTTAGCCCTTAAGATTTAAATCCTGAAAGGAGCATACTCACAAATCAGCAGGCAGATTCACCAAGAAAGATGTTAAATCTTTTTCTTTAAAGGGGCTATTCATGAAAATACCCTTTTTTAAGGGAATTTTTTGAATCGATTGTAGTGAGTGAAAAGAATGGAGAAACTCAAAACTTGGATTGAACCACTTCTTGCATCAAAAGGTTGCTCCTTATATGCCTTAGAATGGGACACTTCTATGAAACCACCCGTCTTGCGCATCATGATTGATCGTGAAGATGGAGAGGTTGATTTGGATCTTTGCGCTGCTTGCTCTGAACTTATTTCTGAAAAACTCGATGAAATGGATGCCATTGCGCAAGAATATATGCTGGAAGTTTGCTCTCCAGGAGCAGAGCGAGAGTTGAGAACAGAAAAACAGATCCAAAATCAACGCGGAAAATATGTTTATATCCAATTCAAAACTCCTATGGATAAATTAAGCTCTGTGACAGCGAAACTCGATGAAATTACGCCAGAAACCTTAGAAGTGAGCTTTTTTATCAAAGGTCGTCCCAAAAAATTAAGTGTGGATCGATCCAATATTGCACTGATCAAAAGTGCAGTCAAAATTTAATCGAATGAGGAACGAGAATGCCAAAAAAAGCTACAAAAGAAGTAACTAAAGAATCAACCACGAGAAAAAGACGGACAAATACTCAAGCAAAGGAAGTCAATCCTTTAAAAGTGTTTTCCCAAATTGGAGATTTCCGCAATTTACCGCAAGAGGTTCTAGAAGAAGCGCTTACCGAAGCTCTTGAAAAAGGATATCGTAAAAGTCATCACTTAGATGAGGCTCGCTTACGGGTTCATTTTGATGAAAATGGACAGCTCAAAGCGTATCGCTTATGGGATGTGGTGGAGAAAGTGGAACATGCCGACTACCAATTGGATGTGGCAGAGGCTAAAGATATCACTCCAGATCCCAAAATTGGCCAAGTGCTAGAAGAAGAAGCAGAAATTGAGGATTTTGTTCGTGGAGACATTTCTACTGTCAAAAGTGTGATGCTTCAAAAAATCAAAGAGGCGGAAAAGAAGGAAATCATTAACGAATATAGTGATAAAGTCGGCGACATGGTGGATGGAATTGTCCAATCGGTCGATGATCGTTTCGTGATGGTTCGTCTTGGAGCGACATCAGATGGGAAATTACAACCCGGTGCTACCGATGCCATCATGCGTAAATCCGATCAAATTCCCTCTGAAGAATACAAAGAAGGCGAACACATCAATGTCGTAATCACGAAAGTAGATAAAGAATCTAAAGGAGCCATTGTCATGGTGAGCCGAGCGGATAACGACATGATTAAACGCCTTTTTGAACAAAATGTACCTGAAATTTACCAAGGCATTATTGAAATTAAATCTATTGCCCGCGATCCAGGACTTCGTGCTAAAATGGCCGTTACCTCTAAGCGTCCTAACATTGATCCAATTGGAGCTTGTATTGGTCAAGGTGGAATGCGGGTGCGGGCAATTTCTCAGGAACTCAATGGGGAAAAAATTGATATCTTCCGTTGGTCAGATGATTTACAAGAACTTGTTCGTAATGCTCTTTCTCCTGCTCAAGGAGTGGAAGTTTTCTTAGCCGAAGATGCGGGGGATAAATTACCTTTAGAACGGAATAATCGTCGCCCCAATCGTGATCGCAAAGACGCTCATAAAGAGGATCAGCGAAAAGTGGTCGTGGCTGCAGTTCCTGCCAATCAATTGTCCTTAGCCATTGGTAAGCGTGGACAAAATGCGAAGTTAGCCTATAAACTTTGCAATACTCGTATTGACATTCATTCTCAAGAAGAGCTCACAGAAGCTGGTATTGACTGGAAAGCTCTTGTGAATAAAATGCATCAAGAATACGAAGAAAAGAAAGCCCAAGAACGAGCCTATAAGCAACAATCTCCTCTGGAGGAAACTCTGGTTTCTAACTTAGAAATTGGCTACGATAATGACATCGTTGAAGAACCTTCCTCTTCGACTTTAGAAAAAGCTTCCAAGCCTATCGCTCAAGAAAGCGAAAGCGATATGGAAGCTGCTGCACGAATTGCGAAAGAAAAGCGCCGTTCCTTGTCGGAGCGTCGCAATCAAACCTATGTTTCAAAATTCGAAACTCTTGAAACGCCAAAGGTAGAACATCCTACTAAAAAATCGTGGCGCAATAAAGATAAAGACAAAGAGGAACGACGTATAGAAAAGAAAAAACCGACTTTTCAAGCGATGCATCCGATCTATACCCAAGAAGAACTTGAAGAGATCGAAAACAATGAGCTTGAAGAGGAACTCAATGCTTCTTGGAACCAAGATGACATTGATTATGCGGAGTATGATTCTTACTACGACGATGAATATTAAGTCTAGCTCTCGTATTTTAATTCATTAGAAAAATAGTTTTGAGCCGTTTTTGGTTTTGATAAGCTCCTTGAAAACGGTTCTGCTTCAGGTAATAACCATGCGAAAAATTCCAATGCGAAAATGTGTCGTTACCCAAGAACGATTTCCTAAGCAATCGCTTATCCGCGTTGTTCGTACGCCAGAAAATGAGGTCGTAGTTGATGTCACTGGCAAGAAAAATGGACACGGCGCATATATCCAAAAATCGATGGAAACCCTTGAAAAAGCAAAAAAGACTAGAGCTCTTGCGCGTGCTCTAGAATGTGATATTCCACAAGAAGTCTATGACAAGTTGGAGTGGATCATCCGTGCCGGCTGATCGCCTCCTCTCCTTGGTACAACTCTGTATTCGTACTGGTCAGTTTGCCAAGGGAGATGCGCTTTTACCTTCCATTCAAGCGACTCACGCCAGATTAGTCGTGATGAGTGAAGCGTGTGGCGCAAACCGCGCTAAAAAAATTCGTGATAAATGTGCGTACTATCACGTCCCTTTACTTGTTTTACCTGCTTTACGCTTTAATGCAATCAGCTCAAAAGTCAATATGGCTGTCGCTTTACTCAATCAAGATTTTGCCACTAAGACCATTGAGCTGGCCAGACAAGAAGGTTTGCTGGAAGAAAAAGACTAATTTTCTTGCTCTCTAACCTCCTCTCTTGGTATGGTTATCGTCTTTAGGAAAGCCTAGATGCGTTGGCGTCAAGATGAAAACAAGAAAAGCCTCTTGAGATAGATGTTTTTTGGGTCTTTATGATGGCACGCATTGCTCTTTTGAGATTTCCTCTCAAAAGACTAACTAGAGAAGGATGGTGATGAGATGGCAAACAAGCCAACGACAAAAAAGAAACCAGGAAATAACAAGAATCGCAATAATAAGAATCGCAATAATCGGGGATATGTTCCAAAACCTCGCATAGAATATCCAAGAGAAATTACGTATTCGTTGCCCATCACGGTCGGACAACTTGCCGAATTGATGAAGCGCAATTCGTCCGAACTCATTAAATTCTTGTTCCTTCTTGGTAATATGTCGACCATTAATACGCCTTTAGGGGACGAAGAGATCGAATTGATCTGTGAAGAATTCAAAGTGAAACCTCACAAAGAGGTCATCATTGAAGAAGACGATATTGAGGAAAAAATTGCCAATCGTGTTTTTGATCCTAAAGATTTAAAACCTCGTCCACCTGTTGTAACCATCATGGGGCATGTTGATCATGGTAAAACAACCCTTCTTGATACCATTCGAAATGCTCATGTGGTCAAAGGAGAATTTGGTGGAATTACTCAACATATTGGTGCTTATCAAGTCAGTCTCAATGGTCGTAAGGTAACCTTCTTAGATACTCCTGGTCACGAAGCGTTCACAGCCATGCGTGCTCGAGGCGCACAAGTGACGGATATCGTTGTTTTAATCGTAGCAGCTGATGATGGGGTAATGCCTCAAACAAAAGAATCCATTGATCATGCTCGAGCGGCTGGAGTGCCTATGGTGGTAGCCGTCAACAAGATTGATAAAGCGGGTGCCAACCCAGAACGCGTGATGAGTGAATTAGCCAATGAAAACGTCATGGCCGAGGCTTGGGGTGGGGATACCATCTTCACCGAAATTTCCGCCCGTACGGGTCAAGGGGTAGATGATCTATTGGAATCCATCTTACTTGTAGCCGATATGCAAGAGCTTAAAGCCAATCCAGATGTAGCGGCTTCGGGTACAGTAGTAGAAGCCAAATTGGACAAAGGCCGTGGTCCAGTCGCAACACTTCTCATTCAACAAGGTACGTTACATTCTGGTGATTCTCTTGTAGTGGGAAGTGCTTATGGACGGATTCGGAAAATGACTTCCGATAAAGGGATGGAGCTAAAACAAGCTGGCCCTTCGACTCCAGTAGAAATCATTGGTTTAAATGAAGTCCCCAAAGCAGGGGATGTCTTCATGGTGTACGATTCCTATAAAAAAGCTGCTGAAATTGCGCAAAGTCGAGCGCAAAAACAAATTGAACAAGAACGCTCTTCTTCTTCGGCGCGTTCTTTAGAAGATATGGCTCGCTTAATTTCAGAAGGCGATATGAAGGAAGTCAATGTACTGATCAAAGCAGATGTCCAAGGATCCGCTGAAGCTTTAAAAGCTTCTATTGAAAAGCTCAATGTGGATACGGTTAAAGTCAACGTGATTCGTTCAACGGTTGGTACGATTACAGAATCGGATATTATGTTGGCTTCGGCTTCCAATGCCATTATTTATGGATTTAATATCCGTCCCACTGCTGCGGTTCGTAAAAAAGCCGAAGAAGAAGGAGTCGAAATTCGCTTACACAACATTATTTATAAAGCTTTAGAAGAACTCGAAAGCTTGATGAAGGGAATGTTGGCTCCAGTTTATGAAGAAGTCATCACCGGTCAAGCTCAAGTTCGTCAAATTTATCGTGCTTCAAAGATTGGTACGATTGCGGGATGTTATGTAACGGATGGAGTCATTAAGCGAGATTCCTCAGTACGTTTAATTCGAGATGGAATTGTCATCTATACTGGTCGAGTGGGATCTCTTCGCCGCTTTGAAAATGATGTAAAAGAAGTGAGTCAAGGCTTTGAATGTGGTTTGACCATCGAAAACTTTAACGATATTAAAGTAGATGATATCATTGAAGCCTTTGAAGATCAGGAAGTTAAAAATGTCGATTAAACAAGACAGAATGGACCAAATCCTTAAAAAGGAAATTAGCCGCATTTTACAATTTGAGTTAAAAAATCCAAAGCTTGGTTTTGTGACCGTAACAGATGTGGAATGCACTCGCGATATGTCACAAGCAAAAGTGTATGTTTCTTTTTTAGGAAAACAAGAGCGCAACGATGCTGGAATGCGCGTATTGCGTTCAAGTAAGGGATTCATTCGAAGTACACTAGCCAAAAACATTAAAGCCAGAAAGATGCCAGATTTGATTTTTGTTCAAGATACCTCTTTGGCTCATGGTCAAAAAATTGAATCCATTCTTTCTACTTTACCAAAAGAAGATGCCCAAAATAGTTCCTCTGATTCATCCTTAGAAGATTCTACCTCTTCTACTAGCGATGAGACTTTAGTAGATGAAGAGGTCTAATGGCCAAATCAAAAAAGAAACGCAGAAGGAAACGCCGTCCTTCTGTTTTCTTTATCTTTTTTAAAGCACTTTTTTATGGAATTGGGGTCTTTGTTTTGGGTTTTGTGCTTGAATTGTTCTTGTCTTCCCTTTTACCGATTTGGCAACAAACTCTTTCGTATCCTGTGCTTTGGTTTTTACCTGGACTCTTTGCGATCTCAACCTTTTTAGAAACTTTAATCGATCGTTCATGGTTTTCGATATTCATTTGGCTGTCTCTTTGCGTGATCTTAGTCTTTACGATGAATCGAGTTTATCAAAATCCTCCCGCTCAAATTGCTCAACTTTGTATGTTGCGTGATCATACAATTCAAAAAGCCAATCAACAGCAAGCTCCCCTTTTGTCCAATACAGTCCGTCAAGCCTATAGTGAAGTTCCTCTTTACTTTGAATTGGTAAATGGACAATCGGTATTATCCGAAAATGATCAAATACAGATTTCTCAAATCATCAACGATTTATCCCCCCTTTTAAAAGAAAAAGCGGCGGGAGTTTACTTTCTAAGTCGAGATACTTTCCGCAATGAACATATGCAAAACTTTGAAGACGAAATTGCTGGCTTTACCCAAATGGAAACCGCCACAATTGTTATCAAAGTCCGAATTGATGAAGCGAACCATTATCGTTCCCTTTGTAAGGATGGCTCTGTACTTGAATTAGATGATCCTTATTCTTACCAAGAAACGATCATTCATGAATTCACCCATCTTTTAGATGTTCAAACGAAAGGAGAAACGGCTTGTCTTTCCGATCGGGCAGATTGGTTGGATTTATACAATCGCTATCGCTTAGAACTGGGAGTTTATGCTTCAACGAGTCCTATTGAGTTCTTTGCAGAAGCGGGAGTTTACTACTTCTTGTATCCAGAGCTTCTCTACTCAAGAGCTCCAGAAATTTATAACTGGTTTTCCATTCAAGCTTTGCACAACGAGATTGCGCAAAGCTTTTTCTTTTTCTAAGGATAAAGAAGGCAAATTTTTACTCCATTAGGAAATATGTTTAAGCCAAAAATAAAAGCGGTTTCTCTTATGAAATCCTTTTTAGTGAAGCATATTATTATTGAAGTCAAAAAATATATTGTATTTGAAAGAAATTTTCATTATTCTAATCTCCATGAATACAAGACCCAACTCAGCAGTGGACTGTTTAACCTATCTTGTTTCTCGTTTTCAGTCCCTTTCCTGTGTGGAGCTAGGAGAGAAAAAACTACATGCTCTCTTATACTTGGCCTTACGTGAAGGATATGCTATCTTTAGAAGACCAATCTTTATGGGAACATTTGTTTACCTGCCTGAGGGGCCTTTCTGTGTTGAACTTGATGGAATCAATACAACTCACTATGGAGATTTAGAAATTAATCACATTGCCAAGCTGATTTTAACTTCTGTTTTGGAACAATATGGTACTTTTGATTTACCTGCCTTAGTAAGCCTGATTGAAGAAGATTTGGCGTGGATAAACTCCAAATCTTGTCCTGCTCGCAAGGGAGTTCTAGATCCAAAACTCATTGAAGTTGATGCCAAAAAAGTGAATATCCTCAAGTCGCTTTGGTGTATGGACCACAGCACGCTTCTTGAAAGTCCTTCTCTTCGGCTGTCCTATGCTACTTAATTTATGAGAAACGAAAAAGTTCGATCTTAAATGAGATCTAAAATAAAAATCAAAAAAGTCGAAAAGCACTCAGATCTTTTCGACTTTTTTAATTTATCTCTTTTTTAAAGATGATTTTTATAAAAGAGAACTCATCGCTTAACAAGTAAAAAATGAAAGTTTTAAAATGAGTTCTTCTCTTCAAACTTTGAAAAGGATTTACAAAGAAAAATTCTAAAAATCTTCTCAGTCTTGTCTTTTTATAAGCCTTCTTTTTCTCTAAATGTTCAAAAAAAGAGTTTCCCCTTTCTTTTTGGGGCTTTCTTGGTTTCTCTTTCTTCGTCTACCGACTTACAATGTTATTCTTTAAGCAAACCCAAATCATTCCCATACTATTGCGCAAATCTATTTTTGTTTAGAATGAGGAAATGATGCCAAGGCGTACAAGCCCTCCATTTTGTCTAAGGGCCGGACGATTTTAAATGACAAACGGTAGGCGCAGGCCTTGGTCCTTGAAGAAAGGAACTGAGACGATGGAAATTGATTTAGAACATCTCACCAAAAAATTTCCTGGCAAGGGGAAAAAAAACAAATCGGAAGTCATTGCGGTCAATGATGCGAATTTTGTTATTCCTGATGGAAAGCTTGTAGGTTTACTTGGCCCTTCTGGTTGTGGAAAGTCGACAACTTTAAACATGATCAGTGGTCTTTTAAAGCCAACAAGTGGAAAGATTTTGTTTGGAGATAAAGATGTCACCGATTTACCTGCGGAAGATCGCGAAGTAGGGATGGTATTTCAAAACTATGCCTTATATCCTCATCTAAGTGTACGAGATAATATTCGCTTTCCGTTAGAAAATTTTAAAGGCCAAGATAAATTATCCAAAGAAGAAATGGAAAAACGAGTGGTTGAAGCTGCCAAACTCGTTAATATTGATGGCTTATTGGATCGTAAACCAGCTGAGCTTTCCGGTGGGCAACAACAGCGTGTCGCGATTGCTCGAGCCTTAGTTAAATTGCCTCGTGTTCTGCTTTTAGATGAGCCACTTTCGAACTTAGATGCCCGTCTTCGTCTTCAGACCCGAGAAGAAATTCGTCGTATTCAACAAGAAACTGGAATTACGACGATCTTTGTAACGCATGACCAAGACGAAGCCATGAGTATTTCGGATTTAATTGTCGTTATGAAAGATGGTGTCATTCAACAGATTGATTCTCCTCAAAAGGTATATGATAATCCGGCCAATCAATTTGTCGCTCAATTTTTAGGGATTCCCCCTATCAATATTTTTGAAGGAGAAGTCAAAAATGGGAAGTTGTATATCAATGAAGAGGCAGTCCTCTTAGCTCCAAGTGTTAAAGACCAGAAAGTGATGGTCGGGATTCGTCCGGAAGGCTTTATTTTAAATCCCAATGGCCATTTGACCAATGAAATGATTCGTCCGGAAGTTTTAGGAAGGGATGTGAGCATTCTATCTAAAAATCCCGCTAGTCAATCGGCTTCGATTCGTTCCATTATTTCGGCGGACGATTGGTCCCATATCCCTGGACAACATGTTCACTTTGATTTAAAGCCCCATAAAGTGTTCCTCTTTGATACCCAAACTGGAGAACGTGTAGACCATCAAGATTTACGTTCCTTGGAGGGCTAAGTTTATGGAGAAACAAAATCTAAAAGCCTTCTTATATTTGCTTCCCGCTTTATTATTCTTGGCTGCTTTTTTGGTCTATCCCTTAATTGATGTGTTCGTCTACTCTTTTGAAGAAGGGTATAGTTCTACATCGCAAAGCTATTTTGGAATTGGTTTTTACAATTATGCTTATGTTTTGCATGATCCCTATTTTACAAGAGCTTTGATGAACACCTTTTTGCTGGTTATTATCACGGTTCCTCTTTCCACCGCAATTTCTTTGTTAATCGCCTTTGCCCTGACCCGCATTGAAAAACTCCGTTCTTGGTTTCAAACCATTTATTTTTTGCCCTATGTTACGAATACTTTAGCGGTTGGTATGGTGTTCATGGTTTTATTCAAAGAAACGCCTTATTCTGAAGGATTTGTCAATATGTTGATTCGGATGGTTGGAGGGAGTCCTGTTGATTTTATTGAAGGACCGTATTGGGCTAAAATGTTTGTCCTTTGTTTCTATACAATTTGGATTGTCATGCCCTTCAAAATTTTAATTTTGACAAGTGCTTTAGCGAGTGTAAACCCGATGTATTATGATGCCGCTCGTGTAGATGGAACTTCTCCTTCTCGGATGTTTTGGAAAATTACTCTCCCCTTGATTTCACCTTCTATTTTTTATTTGGTGATTACAGGATTCATTGGAGCCTTCAAAGCGTATAGCGATGCGGTGGCCTTGTTTGGCACCAACCTCAATTCCGCTGGAATGAATACGATGGTTGGCTATGTTTTTGACATGTTGTATCGCGATGGTGGGGGATATCCTTCTTATGCCTCGGCAGCCGCAATCATTTTATTCTTAATCGTGCTCACGATTACGGTCATCAATTTAATGGTGTCTCGTAAATATGTTCACTATAACTAGAAATTTTCTTTCGTGGCTCTATAAGTGAAACGTCTTCTTCAAAAAAATGAAAGGTCTAAGATACTTAGGATGAATTTCTTTGGTGAACACTTAAAAAAAAGGACCGATCGTTTTCTTTCACTTTTAAAAATACCTCGCTTTTATTAGAGACCATGAAAGTGAGCCTTTGCTTTTTGTTTTATCTTTCCTTGTGGCAAAGAAAGGAGGGCGAGGGAAAGATTCCTTTTCCTCGCACCATGCATGAAATCCTTTTTAAAAGAACATAAACCATTCACATGGCTCTTTTTGATTAAAATTTAGTCCGTTTGTAGAGAAATCTGCAAATGCCAAGTCCGTTGTGACTTGGAATCTACTTGAATTGCTGAAAACCCCTAAAGCAAATTGGACGACAGCGTCACTTTGAAAGATAGGTAAGCGCGATCGTGGCGAAAGCAGAAAAAACACAATTTGATGGTATAAGGTTAAATCCTAAGTACTAGAAAATGGGCAATCAGCAGCCAAGCTTCGAAGAGAAGAAGGTTCAACGACTATTCCTTAGGAAGTAGGGGTCAAGCGGCCTCGAAGCGGGTAGCCCTGATCACGTTAAGGTGCAGGTGAAGATATAGTCTGTGCTTGTATGAAAGTGCAAGATGTTTTTTAAACGACATGAAGTGTGCGGCTTCATGGAACTTCGTCAAATTTTTTCAAGTTTCATGCCTTGAAAACCAAAACAAGCCTTCTGTTTTGGGCTGAATTTGATGTTTCAGTTTTTGGGCCATTGTGGTACTTTTTCCCTTTTATTGGATGATATTGACCTCTGTAAAAGACTATGGAGCGTATAATGCAGAATACGTCCCACAATTATTTACTTTATCTCCAACGTTTGAAAACTACATTCAAGCTTTTACTGAAGTACAACTCGGACGTTATTTGATCAATACGGTGATTTTTACAGTAATCACCACCGCTTTGATGGTTGTCGTGACAATTCTTGCGGCTTTTGCTTTTTCAAGACTACAGTTTAGCGGGAAAAATGCGCTCTTTACTGTATTCTTGGCGCTTATGATGATTCCTAACGAGCTGGTCGTGATCACAAACTTTCAAACCATTACCGAACTCAATTTACGGAATACCTTTACCGGTTTAATTTTGCCTTCTGTTACCTCAATTTTTTATATTTACCTCTTGCGCGAGAACTTTGCTCAAGTTCCCGATTCGCTTTACTACGCCGCAAAAGTGGATGGAACCTCCGACTGGCGCTATTTATGGAAAGTAATGGTTCCAATTTGTCTGCCTACAATTGTGACCATTACTATTTTAAAAGTCATTGAATGTTGGAACCTTTATATTTGGCCCTCTCTTATCACAGATAATCCAAAATATTATTTGGTGTCCAATGGAATTCAAGAGATTCGAGAAAGTGGTTTTGGTCGGGCCAACATTCCTGCCATGATGGCTGCTGTGGTGATCATTAGCATCCCTTTAATCGTTCTCTTTTTGCTTTACCGTAAACAAATTATGTCTGGGGTAGTCAGAGGAGGAACGAAAGGATGAAGCGCTCTGTCTATATATCATGGCTATGTTTACTGGCCTGCTTTTGTCTAGCTCTTACTGGATGTCATGGCGCGCAAAAGACTGCTACTTTTGCAGTTCCAGAAGAACTTGATACTTCTAAAACGATTGAGATTTCCTTCTGGGCTAAAAACGATACCAATAAACGCCAAACCGAAGTCTATAAAAAAGCAATTGCTGACTTTGAAAAGCTTTACCCCAACATTAAAGTGAATTTAAAGCTCTACACGGATTACAACAAAATCTATAACGATGTCATCACAAACATCGCTACAGGAACCACCCCAAACATTGCGATTACCTATCCTGACCATATTGCCTCTTTCTTAGAAGGAGACAATACAGTCGTGGCCTTAGATGAATTGATGAGCAATGAAAGCTATGGCCTTGGAGGAAGTGAACTTCTCTTTGAGGGGCCAAGTGTAGACGATATCGTCCCTGACTTTTTAGAGGAAGGTGTCATTGAAGGGCATCAATATGCCATGCCCTTTATGCGCTCTACAGAAGTGATGTATATCAATAAAGATATGGTCGAGAAGTTGGGCTATGAAATTCCAGATATTCCAACCTGGGATTGGGTGTGGGAAGTTGCGCAAGCAGCCACAGCAAAAAATCCAGATGGAACCTATGTAGCCAATGGGCAAAAGGTTTTAATTCCCTTTATTTATAAGTCTACCGATAACCTTTTGATTCAACTTCTTAAACAACAAGATGCTGGATATTCTTCAGAAGATGGAACCATTGAAATTTTTAACGATGTCACTTCCCAAGATTTAAAAGAAATTGCGGGATATACTCAATCGGGTGCTTTTTCAACCTTTAAAGTGTCCGGTTATCCCGCTAACTTCTTAAACTCTTCCCAAACTCTCTTTGCGGTTGACTCTACTGCAGGGTCAACTTGGATGGGTGTCAATGCTCCTCTTTCGGATTTAGCCAACAGCAATGCAGAACAATTTGAAACAGTAGTGCGCGTAGTTCCTCAAGAAGATCCTAATAACGTAGAAATGATCTCTCAAGGACCTTCTATGGCGATCTTTAGTAAAGATGATCCCCAAGAAGTTTTAGCCTCTTGGCTTTTCATGCAATATTTAATGAGTGCGGATCCTCAAATTGGTTATTCTAAAACCGAAGGCTATCTGCCAGTCAATAATAAAGTGTTGGAAAGTGAAGAGTATCAAGAATATTTGAGTCTGGCGGGTACGGATAACGATGAACACTATCAGACGAAAATTGATGCGATCAAAACTTTAATGGAACATCGCAACGATACCTTTGTCACTGCTGTGTTTAATGGTTCAGCTTCCTTGCGCAATGCCGCAAGCGAATTGGTGGAAAGTGTTGTGAAATCGGTTCGGCGTAAAGAAACTGTAGATGATGCCTATTTAAAAGATCTCTATGCAAAAGTGACCTCTCTTTACCATCTCGATCAAATTTCAAATACGGCGCATTCCGTTAAAGATTTAGGGCCTATGCCTCAATCGTCGATCTGGCTTTTAAGTATTCTTGTCATCACTTGGATTGGAATTGCTTTCTTTGCTTGGCGTGATTATCGAGCGAAAAAGGCTTAATGTCTCTACTGCACTTAAGCAGCCAATTGGCTGCTTTTTTAAGTCTCACGCAAAAAAGGAAAAAGGCTTAAGAATAGACTAAGAAGGAGGATAAAATGATTCTTAAAAAAGGTTATATTTTTTTTGTCTTTCGTTTGTGAGTGAAGAGTAAAAAAGAAGACTAAAAATGACGTATAATTGAAACGATCTTAGGACAAAGAACAATACTCTTTGTCTTTTAAGGAGGAAAAAACATGAAGAAAAATTGGCTTACAGCCGTACTTGTTTGTGCGGGATTGGCGCTCACGGGTTGCTCAAACACAAGCGATTCGAGTACTAAAAGTTCCACTTCTTCTACGCAATCGACAGCTTCCACCACTGAATCCACTTCTGAAGGCGTAATGACCTATCAAGAATACTTGGATGCTGATGTGGATTCTGCCGTAGTTCTTGAAGTATATGTTCAAGATGTTCAATCTTGGTCTGACAACAAAGCAACGATCTATGCGGCTGATCCAGATGGTGGTTACTTTATTTACAATGCCAATGCAAGTGAAGAATTATACAACGAACTGACTCCTGGAACTAAAATTAAAGTTTCTGGCTACAAAACAGAGTGGGAAGGCGAAGTAGAAGTAGCAGAAGGCGCTGATATTGAAATTCTTAGCGGTGAAACGTATGTAAAACCAGCCGTGGATGTAACCCAATATCTTGGCAATGACACCGAACTCATCAACTACCAAAATCAAAAAGTTCTCTTTAAAAATATGACGGTTGCTCTAGGGGATGGAACCACTGAAGTTTATCTTTATAATTGGGATGGCTCTGGTCAAGAAGGCGATGACTTATACTTCACAGTGTCAAAGGATGATGTTCCTTATACCTTCACTGTAGAGTCTTCTCTATCAGATCCCGATAGCGAAGTTTATCAGACGGTAAAAAATCTTGAAGTGGGACAAACAGTGGATTTAGAAGGATTCCTCTATTGGTATCAAGGTCCTAACCCACATATTACTTCCGTTACGGTTGTAGAATAATCTTTCTGTTTTTAGAACCATCTTTTGATGGTTCTTTTTTTCTGATTAGGCTCTTCTAAAGAACTTGAAAAATCAGATGAAGTAAAGGAATAAACTATAATAAGTAAAGCCTAAACACTTTTGTGAAATAAGAGGGAGGGGAAAGGTTGAGACAACCATCAATGATGTAGTAAAGCTCGCAGGGGTTTCACGAGGAATCGTATCCAATGTCATCAATGGTATCAAGGTAAAGAGCCCGAATCAAAAAAGAAGGTCGATGAGGCAATTGCTTAGCTTGGCTACATTCCAAATGCCTTGGCTAAGGGATTAAAAGTCCAAAAAATAAAAACAGTACCTTAATTCTTCCGTTTCTATGGAATTTTTATAAGTTAACCAGTGAAATCGAAGAAAATTTACGAAAGAATGGCTATAAACTGTTGTACATTTCATCCAATGATGAACTGCGAGAAATTGAATACT
>CAYTMK010000006.1:29140-49730 GCA_964438885.1 uncultured Erysipelotrichaceae bacterium
TAGGCTTATGTCCAGTCATGATAATCATTCTTACCAATTCAGAAAACTATGAAAAATTTATCTAAAGAAGATCAAAAAGTTCAACCAAAGGATGCACTCGCTCCTTTACTTTCATAATTTTTCAACGTCGATAAAATGGCGTTTTTTTCTTGTATCAGAAAGATAAAAATCGGTAATATGAATAAAAGTGCTCTGAATTCTTTTCTCTTTTAGAGAGAAATTTCATGAATTAAAGAAACCACGAAAAAGAAAAATCATTGAGGTTCATTATCGGAAGAAAACACCTAAAAAAAAGCCAACTTCTAGGAAGTCAGCATTTGGTTTAAGAAAATAATTTTAGATTTTGACCTTTTGGCATTTTAAAGAAGAACACAATTCCTAATCCAATCACAAGACAAAGGCCCAATCCTGCAAAGGCCATTTCATAACCTGCCCAATCAATGGCTAGACCGATCATAGAGTTAAACATCATACTCACTAAATTTTTAACGGCAGCTACAAAAGCCAATCCACTTAGTACTTGAGGAGTCGCTAACAAAGAAGTCACAATCTTTAAGTTCAACATAATAAAGATCATTCCACTTGGATGTTTTGTGAGCATCACCACAGGCAATTGAAAGGAAGTCAGAGAAGGCATAAAACAACAAACAACCATAGCTAAGGCCATAAAAAAGGAGATATACGTCAAGGATTTAGAAGTCATTTGATCCATAAACTTACTAGAAAAGACAATTAAAGGCAATTCCATTACTACAGCAATAGAAAGAAGGGTACCAACTATTCCCGTATCTAATCCTTGATCGGTTAAAAGAGAAGGCATAAAAGTATTTACAGCCGAAGTTACACCATAGAAAATGCCAGAAATTAAAAGATATATCATAAATTTGTGATTTTTCAATAAGCTCTTAAAGTCTGTTTCTTCCTTCCTATTTTTTGAAAGGAGTGGTCTTTCTTCTTGGGGCTGAATAAACATTCCACCGAGAATGCAACACACTACACAGACTAAAAAAGCAATAAAGATAGCCGAAGGGGCAATCAAGTCATGGAGTAAAGCTGCCAATTGCGTTCCTAGAGCATAACCAATGGTTCCCCACATCCGAATTTTTCCATAAGAGAAAGGAGAAGCCGTACAAATCTTTTCCATTACCGGATTGACCCCATTAATTAAGGTCATGACAAAACTATAGGCTAGAGTAACGGCGATAAAATTTTTAGAGGCTAAAAATAAGACTCCACCTACAATTGTGATTGCCATACAAAAAAGAGTACTCTTTTTTAAACCTATCTTTTGGGCTAAAGAGCTTACCCAAGGTTGAAAAATCATACTCATTAAAAAGGATACAGATACCACAAACGAAGCTTGCGCTGCAGAAAATCCTTGTCCCATCAAATAAACTGAAATAAGAGATGAAAACAAAGAGTAGGATAAGTAATAAAAGAGGTACAAAACGAAATAGCTGAAATAGGAATTTTTCAAGGAATTCAGTTTTGAACCTCCAGTTGAACCGCTGGGCCAAAATATTTCTTTTTTCATATTCAATTCCTCTATACGCTTTCGCACTCAGTCAGAACTCTATTATCGAGTTGAACTATGCGATTGAAAAATTTTAGAGAAATTTTTGGTCTATATCAAGCATTTTTTCGAAAAAATTTATTAATTTAAGTTATATCCATTGACAAAATTAATAAATTAAATTTTGAAAATGTGTAAGCCTATTCATTGGATTGAATCTCTTGAAGAGACTTTCAAGCTAAAGTTAAAAATTTGAAGTTCAGCTTCTCCTTGAGTAAGAATAAAGCCATTTAAGCAGAAAAAATATTTCATCAACTTCTCTTTATTTTCTCTTGTACTTTTCTCAATACTTCAGTATACTAACTAAGCAATCGAGAAAAAGCTTAAAAGCGCCGGTATAGTATAATGGCAATACACGTCCATGGTAAGGATGAGCTCGTGGTTCAATTCCGCGTACCGGCACCATTTATAATGAAAAGTACTGAGCCAATTTGGTTCAGTTTTTTTTTTGCTTTTTTTCTTCTTAAACGCCTGACTGCTTTCTCACTTCTTAGCTCTCAAAATTTTAAGCCAAGTAAAAAGGTCTAAAGTAGAAAAGAACTTTTTGCTTTTTTAAATTGTCTATACATTTTAATTTCACGGATTTATTGGCTTTGTTATGATGGAAAAAAGGAGTTTTAGTTATGAAAAGAGTCACTAAAAAAGAAATCGTCGCTTGTGTTTCAAAGGAAATTTCTCTTTCTAAAAAAGTCGCCAATCAGTATTTTTCTGCTTTTTTACAAGAAATCACCAACCAACTTGCTCAAGGCAATAGTATAGATATTACGGGATTTGGAAAATTTGTGGTGAAAGAGAGGTGTGAGCGTAAAGGAATTAATCCCGCTACGAAAGAAAGCATTATAATTCCAGCGAGTAAAACGGTGAAATTTACCCCAAAACAAGGTTTAAAATCAGCAGTCAATTTTCAAGAAGAACCGGAAAAATCCGAATCCTAAGGAAGGTCATTCGTACAAAACTTGGCTCATGGTAAACTGAAAGTATCTTCCTTGATCAGGAAGAGATGCAAAAGAAAAGGATTAAAAACCATGAATCAGCCTATTTATGTAATTGGACATAAGAGACCAGATACCGATTCTATTTGTGCAGCGATTACTCTTGCCGCTTTAAAACAGAAACTTGGTGAAAATGTTGTCCCTGCACGACTTGGCCATCTTAATCCAGAAACCAAATACATTTTGAAAAAAGTGGGAGTCCCTGCGCCAATACGTTTAACCACCGCAAAAAATTCGCTCGAAGAAATTGAAATTGATGAGGCAGTCCTCATCAATCGAGCGGATACCTTACGGTATGGCTGGGATTTAATGCTTGAAAACAATACAAAAACAATCTATGTCTTAAATGATGATGGCGATTTTGCGGGAATGGTGACTCTTGCTGATATTTCAAAAGTTCAAATGCAAGATCTCAACATTACTCGAAATTTATTAAAAGATACTCCAGATGAAAATTTACGAGATGTAGTCCATGGAAAAATACTTTATAAGGGAAATCGTCCCAAAAGTGGTGATGTTCGCATCTCGGATAAAAAGATGATGGAACGCGATTTAACCGGAGCCATCATGGTTTTAAATGATCACGAAGATGACATGATTAAAGCAATGGCAAAAGGCGCTTCGGTCATTATCATTGCTGAAAACTTTGTGCCCAATGATTACATCTTTGCTATGGCTAAGACCATGGGAGTGACGCTCATCAGTACTCCTTATAATTTAATGAAGATCATTCAAATGATTTATCGGGCGATTCCTGTGGAATTCATTATGACTCCCCGAGATAAAGCTGTAGAATTTCATCCCACTGAATATTTAGAAGATGTCGAAAAGAAAATGTTGATGACCCGTCATTCTTCTTATCCAGTAGTGGAAGGAAAGAAAATTGTAGGAGCGGTGGCTCGCTATCACTTGCTCAAGGCTGAACCCAAAAAGTTCATCTTAGTGGACCACAATGAATCCAAGCAATCCATTGATGATCGAGATCAAGGTGAAATTTTAGAAATCGTGGATCATCACCGTATTGGAGACATTGAAACGAGTCGGCCAATTGTTTTCCGAAACATGATTGTCGGTTCTTCGAATACGATTATTGCCATGATGTATCAAGAATACGGAATCAAAATGGAACCCAAAATTGCGCAACTCATTTTATATGCGATGATTAGTGACACCATGAATTTTAAATCACCTACCTGTACTCCAACGGACAAATTTACCGCAGCTCGTATTGAACAAGAATATGGACTCAATGCGGCTGAAATGGCTAAAGATCTTTTCCGTCATACAGCTACGATTGAAGATAAAGAATTTAAGGACATCTTATACCAAGACTGCAAAGAATTTGATCTATCCGGAATTAAAACTGAAATCAGTCAAGTCTTTGTTTTCGACTACAAGCAAGTCGATAAGATCGCTTCTGAATTCAAAAAGTATATGGAAGAAGAAGTGGTAAAACAAGGAGCAAGTCTTTGGGTTATGGTCTTTACGGATGTGGAAGGTTCTGGATCAAGATTTATTGCGGCGGGTCCAGAAGCCAAGCGTTTAGAGGATGCCTTAGAAGAATTTGAAGAAAAGGGCTATGTTTCACGTAAAAAACAAATTGTTCCTGGGCTTGGTGCAGCTCTTCGCTAATTTACTCTTTCGTTCTTTATTTAAACCGGCTCAAGCCGGTTTTTGTTTTAGGTTGGAGCGCAGAGTTCTGAATGGAAAATAAGCGCAATCTCTCGCTTTTCATTTTGAAAGGCATTTCACAATGGATAATTCTAGCAGTTTTCAAACTGGGATAGCGCTTCAAACTCTTTAGGTTTCTCTGTCAAGGCTTTTCTTGGATTATAATTGAGGATACGAATTGATTCTTATTTTTTGTCGAAACCAAAAAAATAGGGATTCTTTTGATCTCTTCTTTTCGATTCGGATCCCTATAAAAGCTAAGGAGAATAATTATGAGTGTTGTGGATAAATTTTTAAAATATGTTTCATTTGATACCCAATCCGATGCAAGTTCATCAACTTCCCCTTCTACAAGCAAGCAACTTCACTTAGCTCATGAATTAGTGGATGAATTGCATGCTCTAGGCCTCGCCAATGCCCAAGTGGATTCATATGGAATTGTATACGCTAGTCTTGAAGCCAATGAAGCAGGAAAAGATTTGCCTGCTATCGGGCTCATTGCTCACATGGATACAGCCTCGGAAATGAGTGGGGCCAATGTAAAACCTCGTATAGTGCCCAATTATGATGGAAGTACCATCATCTTAAACGAACAGTTTTCTATGGACCCAAATCGCTTTCCCGAACTTTTAAATGTGATTGGCGATGATTTAATTGTGACCGATGGAACGACGCTTTTAGGGGCAGATGATAAAGCAGGTATTGCAATTATTATGGAAACCATCGAGCGCCTTCTTAAAGAGAATCTTCCTCATGGAAAAGTTTATATTGCCTTTACCCCTGATGAAGAAATCGGACGTGGAGTAGAAAACTTTGATTTAAGTCGTTTCCAAGCCGATTTTGCCTATACACTAGATGGAACAGATATCGATTCAGTTGACTATGAAACATTTAATGCCGCTCAAGCTATCGTCACTTTCCATGGGCGTTCTATTCATCCTGGAATAGCCAAAGGACGGATGATTAATGCAGCCGCGGCAGCAGTTCACTTTGCGGCTAGCTTACCCCAAGCGCAAAGACCCGAATTTACAGAAGGACGAGAAGGATTTTTACATCTCGTTTCGATGGAAGGCGAATGTGAATATGCCCGTTTGGAATATTTAATTCGTGATCATGATCGAACATTATTTGAACAAAAAAAGGAACTTTTACGATCCGCTGCATCCTTTACCAATACGTTATATGAAGATTGTTGCCATCTCGAAATTACGGATCGCTATTACAATATGAAAGACTATTTGCATGGAGATATGGAAGCTGTAGAGAAAGCAAAAGCAGCCTTAGAGAGTTTTGGGATTAAAACGATGAGTACTCCGATCCGTGGAGGAACAGATGGAGCCATGCTGACAGTGAAAGGCCTCATCACTCCGAATTTAGGAACAGGAGGCGCCAACTGTCATGGTCGATATGAATTCGTTTCCATTCCTAAAATGCAACAAATGGTAGATGTAATTTGTAAAATTTTGGAGGGCTAATCAATGGATTACGCACAAAAAGCATTAGAAGCACATGCCAATTGGAAGGGAAAATTAGATATCGTATCTAAGCCAAAACTAAAAACAAATGATGATTTGGCCATTGCCTATACGCCTGGAGTGGCAGCTCCTTGCTTAGAAATCGAAAAAGATCCAGAAAAAAGCTATGTCTACACTGGTCGAAGCAACACAATTGCCGTGGTCTCCGATGGCTCTGCCGTATTGGGTCTTGGAAACATTGGAGGACTAGCGGGAATGCCTGTCATGGAAGGAAAATGCGTATTGTTTAAAGAACTTGGAGGAGTGAATGCAATTCCTCTGGTTTTAAACGTTCAAGATCCAGATCAAGTGGTGGATGTAATTGCTGCTTTGGAACCTTCATTTGGAGGAATTAATTTAGAAGACATTGCGGCTCCTCATTGTTTTGAAATTGAAGAAAAACTTCAAGACCGCTTAAATATTCCTGTCTTCCATGATGATCAGCATGGAACCGCTTGTGTCGTGTTAGCTGCTTTGATCAATGCTTTAAAATTAACCAATAAAAAGAAAGAAGAGGCTAAAGTGGTCTTTTCTGGGGCCGGAGCGGCGGGATGTGCGATCGCTAAACTTTTAGCGGATTATGGATTTGCTAACATTCGCCAATGTGATTTACAAGGAATTGTAACGCCAGAAAATGCGGCCAATCCGATGCAAAAAAACTTAGCATTACGCTTAAATCCTCAAGGAGAAAGTGGTACTTTAGCCGATGCCTTGAAAGGTGCAGATATTTTTATTGGGGTATCCAAAGGCGATTTAGTCAATGAAGAGATGATTGCTTCAATGAATCAAGATGCAATTGTATTTGCGATGGCAAACCCAGTTCCTGAAATTACCCCTGAAAGAGCCAAAGCAGCAGGTGCAAAAGTAGTGGGTTGTGGACGAAGCGATTATCCCAACCAAATTAATAATGTTTTGATTTTTCCGGCTCTTTTTCGAGGGGCATTGGATGCCAAGGCGACTCGAATTAGCGAGGGAATGAAATTAGCGGCTAGTGAAGCGTTGGCTTCTTTAATTTCTCCAGAAGAATTGACAGAAGACTATGTTATTGTCAATGCTCTTGATCCGAGGGTAAAAGACGTGGTAGGAAATGCGGTAGCCCAAGCAGCGATTGCGGAAGGAATCGTTCGCCCGGCGACAAGTAACCAAGGAGGCGCTTGTCCTAAGGCAAGCGATTCAAGTCGTGGATAAGGTAGGGTTAGTTGTAGAGGGCGGTGGAACGAAAATCGCTTATTCAGCTGGAGTATTGGAATGCTTTTTAAAGCATCACATTTACTTTCCTTACAGCGTTGGAATTTCTTCCGGCTCAGAAGTTCTCTTAGCCTATGTAGCTCGACAAATTCCTCGGCTACGTGTTACTGCAATTGATGCAGCGAGTCAAAAAGGAGCGATGGGTTGGCGTCCTTTTTTAAAAGAGGGAAGTCTTTTTGGCTTGGAAGCGACCAATGAATACATTGAAAAGCATGCTCCTTTGGATTTTATGACCTTTTTTGGCTCTGAAACGGAAATGGACATTGGGGTTTATAATATGGAAACGAAACAAGTTGAGTATTTTGGCAAACCCTATGTAGATGCGGACATGACTTTAATTAAGGCAAGTTGTGCCTTATTGCTTCTTGCTAAGCCTTATTCTTTTAATGGACACCGTTACTTTGATGCTGGACTTGTGGACATGATTTCTATTGAGCAAGCCTTACAACAGGGATGCGATAAAGTGGTCGTATTATCGACAAAAGAAAAAGGCTATCGGCGCAAGCCGGCTCCTAAGTGGCAATTGTGGCTAGCTAAACTCGTTTATCGAGATCCTAAAATTGTAGAAGATCTGAAGAATCGACATCTCAATTATGAAAAACAATGGTCTCTTGTAGAACAACTAGAAGACCAAGGCAAAGCTTTGGTCCTTCGCCCACATAAAGATATGGGAGTCACACGGTATACCACGGATCCAAAAAAACTAGAACCTTGGTTTGAACTAGGTTATGAAGAAACAGAAGCTCGATTGGATGAAATTCGTAAATTTTGTGGCATTGGTTCTTATGAAACAAAGCAACAAGAGGAACGAAAAGAGCAAGAAGAACAAGAAATTGAGTTTGAAAATAGTTTAGAAAATCATCAATCTGCAAGTCAGCCATGGCTTTCCACCGGCGAAAAAATGCTTGCAAGATAGAGCATTTTTAAATTCAAAGATCGTTGCTTATGCCAATATGGTAGTGAGCACGAAGCGCGTTTGATTTGAAAGGAAGATTTGAATGGCCGGAAAAACAAATAAAAAGCGTCTGACATTCTCAAGCATTGACGATGTCAAATTGGTGCTAGAAGCCTCCAAAGAAAGTGGCACACCACTTGATCAAAAAGAGTTTACCTTTGCTCTCAATAAATTGAATCCAAGTGATGATGAAATCAATGATTTAATTCTTTGGTGCCAACAGCATAAAATCAACGCACTTGGAGAAGCGGAAGAACAAGTTTCTGAAGAAAATGTTGATAAAGATTTACTTGAAGCGAGTGAATTAGACGCTAGCGATTTAGATGTAGATGAAGACGATTTAGAGGATAATGAGGATGGCGATGCCGAAGATCGTGAAGAAGAATTAGCTCGTTTAGAGCGCGCTTTTGCTGAATCCACCAATGCAAAAACCAGTGATCCTGTAAAAGCCTACCTCAAAGAAATTGGTGCTATTCCTCTTTTGACACCGGCACAAGAGGTGGAAGTGGCTAAACGCATTGAAGCAGGAGATCCTGAAGCGAAACAAATCTTGATTGACTCCAACTTGCGTTTGGTGGTATCTATCGCAAAAAAATATGTCGGACGTGGATTATTGTTTCTCGATTTAATCCAAGAAGGAAATATCGGTTTAATAAAAGCCGTTGAAAAATTCGATTACACTAAGGGATTTAAATTTTCTACTTATGCCACTTGGTGGATTCGTCAAGCCATTACTCGAGCGATTGCTGATCAAGCTCGAACGATTCGTATCCCAGTTCATATGGTGGAAACCATTAATAAAATGACCCGAATTCAGCGTTTGTTAGTTCAAGATTTGGGCCGAGATCCCTTGCCAGAAGAAATCGCAGAAAAAATGGAAGATATGACTGCAGAACGTGTGACCGAAATTCAACGCTCTGCTCTTGATCCCGTATCGATGGAAACACCTGTGGGGGATGAAAACGATACCTTCCTTGGAGATTTTATCGAAGACAAATCGACGATGACTCCTGAAGAGTATACTCACAATCAATTGTTAAAAGAAACCATTGAGGAGGTACTCTCCACCTTAACGGAACGAGAAGAAGAAGTAATTCGTCTACGGTTTGGATTGAACAATGGACGAACTTGGACGCTTGAAGAAATTGGACGTAAATTTAATGTAACACGTGAGCGTATTCGTCAAATTGAAGCTAAAGCCATTAAGAAGCTAAAAGGACCCCAGCGAGCCAAACTTCTTGCTAATTTCCATCAAAGCTAATTTAAAGCGAAACTTTCTTGAAGAGAGTTTCGCTTTTTTCTTCGTCAGACTTCCCTTTCTACGCTCTTTTAAAACCAATTTTCTAAGACTTGCACAAGATCCATTCCCCCACTATTCTTAACTATGAAAGCCGTTGAACCTTTTTATTTTAAGAGAAGGTTCTTTCAAAGCGTGCCAAAAAAGAGGAAAATTTATGAGTACCCCACTTCATATTGAAAATGATCGTATTTCTTTAACCACGAATAACCCTGCTGGCCAAATGTTCTCGCTTTTTGATAAGAAGATCGATCAAGAATTGCTCTATCAAGCCGATCAAGGTTGGTCCGGCCGTAATCCAAGTCTTTTTCCCATGGTTGGTAGCACTTGGAAAGATGGTAGCTACACTTGGCAAGGAAAAACCTATACCATGAAAAACCATGGCCTTATTCGTTATGAAGATTTAGAAGGCCAAATCAGTGAAGATGGTCAAACCATTCTCTATTCTTTCGATTCCAACGAAGAAACCAAAAGCCGTTATCCTTTCGACTTTCACTTTGAATTAATGTATACCCTTATTCCAAATGGTGTGCGTGTTTCCTATGCGATAACGAATACAGGTTCACAACCTATGCCTTTCTCCTTTGGTTTACATCCCGCTTTTAAAACGATTCGCAATGAAAAAGAAACTTTTGAAGATTTTTCCATTCACTTTGATCCAATAGAAGAGGCCGAGCAAATTGTTTTCTATCCAGATTTAAGCCCTGTAAACCGAAAATCACAAGTTTTAGATACTTGGAATCTTTCCTATGATGATTTAGAACAATACGCTACCCTTGTCTTTGATAAGATTCAAGCTACGAGTGCCACTCTTTACTATAAAGAGCAGCCTAGAATGAAAGTTGGATTTGAAGGATTTCCAAGTGTAGCGCTTTGGAATCCAGGAGAGGGAAACACATTTATTTGTATTGAGCCTTGGTTTGGCCATGCCGATTTTGAAAAAGTAGAAGTTCCTTTTGATCAACGAGAAGGAACCATGATCCTTCTTCCAGCTCAAACCTTTAATGCTTCTTATACCATTGAATCCATTCAATAATTTCAAAAAAAAAGCGCCTGAGTAGACGCGCTTTTTTTTTGAAGTTATTCACTTAATCCAGCTGCTTTTAAAGCTGCTTGATAATCGGGTTCATGACCTACTTCGGAAACATATTCTACATGAACTAATTTACCATCTTCATCCGTAACAAATACTGATCGAGCCAGTAAACCATTTTCCGCCATCCGAGTACCCGTTTTAGCCCCAAAATCGTGATCTTTAAAATCAGAATATACTTTTAAATTTTCGTTATTTTGGGCTTGACACCATCTTGCTAAAGCAAAAGGCAAATCCATAGAAATGGACATCACTTCTACTTCATTTTGTTTTTTTGTCGCATTCATGAATTTCGCCATTTCTATAGAACAAACGCCTGTATCGCAACTCGGAACCGCTAAAATAATTTTTTTCCCTTTTTGCTCCATAGGTTTCGCATCTTGAAGCTGTAAATCCACTACTTTAAAATCGGGCATCATCATCCCTTCTTCAAGCTGTTTTCCTTCTAGAGTCACTGGATTGCCTAAAAAAGTAACCATACTAAATCCTCCTTAAACTCTCTTTTTAGTTTAAAGGGTTGTGGATTAAAATCTTGTTTTATGCTCTGTCAAATTTAAAAGAGCACCGAGCTTCTATGGTCTTTTTCCCCTTAAAAGCCTTAAAAATGAAAATTTTTAGGTTCAGAGAGAAAACTAAGCTTTCTTGGGGGAGTGCATCAACATATAGACGAGTTGGCCTGCCATGTAGAGGCAATAGAACAACACAGCCCAACAGGCAATTAACATCCACAAATCGTAATGTTGATCATAGGCGTTATACACCAATAAAATCCCTAACAAGAGATAGAGGACAATTCGTAACCAACATTTTCCCCGCAATTCTGGAGCGACTTCTTTGGTGATAGTCGGATAAGCCTTATCTACATCAAATTTATCCATTACGGGCAAACTCTTTTGAAATTTATAATAGGAATATTCCACTCCCGCAAACACCACCAGTCCAATAAGCCCACACACCCAAATGGGCGTGCCAAACCAATATGGACAGGTTGTAGCTAAAACCAAAAAAACACTTAAGGACAAAAGAAAACGAGATTTATAGCGATTAAACTTCACATAAGAAGAGGGAGGAATGAGCAGAGCTTTGTGTAAGAGGGGAGAAACATAAATAATACGGCGTTTTTTATCAATATAAACATTCTTTCCAGTTGGCTGATTGGGAGCTGAAGCCACGACACCCTTTGTTTGAGACATACTCTAGTTCCTTTCCACAGTTTGCTTTTCATTATAATCTATAGAGGGCTTTTCAATTCAGAGAGCCACTTTAAAACGTAAGAAGCCTTTAAAATCCATTAGTTGATGAAAAAAGTTCTATTCAATCAGTAACTTAGAACTCAATCTTTTTAAGAACGAGGAAGAACTTTTTGGCCTATCTTTCGACTTCAATTGAATATCTATATTGCTTCCTTTATCGTTGAATAAGATTGGAGATTTAAGAGATGAAAACACAAGCCCAAAGAGTAAAAGCCATTAAGGCTCCCTCTTTTTCAGACTTATTTGCAGCCAAACAAGCTTACACCCAACGAACAGGGAAACAGGTCATTGATTTTTCCATTGGATCTTCTAATATTCCCCCTTGTCCAGAGGTAAAAGAAGCCATCTCTCAAGGCGCTTTAAAGGATGAATGTTATCAATATACTTTAGAACCTTCTTTAGAGATCATTTTAGCTATCCAAGAATGGTACCAAAATCGTTATGGAGTCAATTTAGAAAGAAATGAAATTTTCCCTTTAAAAGGATCCCAAGAAGCCTTGAGCCATTTGCCCCTTGCGCTTTGTGATCCAGGTGATTTAGTCTTATTGCCTGATCCATGTTATCCCATTTATCGTACTGCTCCTCTTTTAGCTGGAGCCAAAACTTGGTTTATGCCTTTGGCTAAAGAGAAAGATTATCTCATTCAATTTGAGGATATTCCAGAAGACATCGCAAAAGAGGCCAAATTAATGGTGGTATCGTATCCTAACAATCCCACTGGAGCCGTAGCCAACGATCAGTTTTATAAAGAATTGATCGCCTTTGCTCAGAAAAATGATATTTTAGTCATCCATGACAATGCGTATAGTGAACTCATTTTTAATGGCCAGCCTGGTAAAAGTTTTTTATCTTATCCTGGAGCCAAAGAAATTGGCATTGAACTCAATTCCTTTTCTAAATCTTATTCCATGGGTGGCGCTCGAATGGCGGTTTTAGTCGGTCAAGAAGATGCAGTGGCTTCGTATTCCAAATTGATGAATACCATTGATTTTCAAAGCTTTATTCCTATTCATCATGGTGCGCTAGCCGCCTTGAAAAATTCAGGTGATTTTACCAAACAAGTGTGCCAAGAATACAAACGCCGGAGTGAATTTTTAATTCAAGCCTTTAAAGGAGCGGGATGGAAGATCGATCCGGTAAAAGCTACCATGTTTGTTTGGGCTCCTATTCCAGACCATTATGAAGATGCCGCTCAATTTTCAACGGATCTTTTAGAAAAAACAGGAATTTTAGTCAATTCAGGAACAAGTTTTGGTCAAGAGGGAAAACGATTTGTACGTTTAGCTTTAGTTCGCAACGATGAAGAAGTATTAGAAGCTGCCAAACGTCTTTTGGATTCTAGATTATTTTTGCTACCTAATCCTGCTTGCTAGAGATCTAGAAGATCGCCTTTTTATAAAAAAAGGGACTGCAACGAGAACCATCCGTTATAGTCCCTTTTTTCCTTTCCAAATAAAAAAGACCTACTCAAGTAGGCCTTTATATTTACAATATGGTGCGGGCGACAGGACTCGAACCTGCACGCGTAAGCACTAGATCCTAAGTCTAGCGTGTCTGCCAATTTCACCACGCCCGCGTACTCCTTTATTTAAGCACGCTTCACTTAGTAAATCAAGGTAAAATTTAGTGTAAAATGATAGGACTTTGTGCCTCGTAGATTTGATCTTTGATATAATCCTCAAGTTTTTGAAGAAAGCCATCATCCTGAAGAATGGATTCAATCGTTTGGAGCTCTTCTTGGGAATAGTCAGCTTGTGGTGCGAGTTTAGGAATAAGATCTAAATCTCTTTGAGGCGAATTTAAAACTTCAATTCGAATATTTTGAGCAATAAGAGGTTTTCCTATTTGCTCTTCGATTTCATAGAGCCGTTCTAAAATTGGATTGGCGATGCGCTGAATGACTTCTAATTCTAAAACTTCTCTTACATTTTCCTCGGTCAAAATTCTATCTTCCATACCAGCTATCCATTCCTTTCTTTTCTATTATGTTATATATAAAATTGTTTTTTCAATACCTTTATAGTTTGATAGGAAAAGGTAGAAGTAAAATTGGCTTTTTCTCTGAATTTTTTCTCTTTTTTCTTTTCTAAGGCAGTAAGTCAAGATTTTTTCTTACTCTATCTTTAGAGTAAGAGAAAATCTGTTATTTTTAATTGCATCTTCTAGCAATCTCTTTAAAAATAGTCTTAGCGTTTTTCGGCTGTTTTCAAGAAGAGTGTGTCTGCAAAGTCATAGATTACAACTTGAATTTGTTAAAATGGCCAAAGGAAGGATGAACATGAATGATCAAAAAAATGTGAACGATAAAACAGAAGCAAATTCCTCTATGGCCACCGATAAAAGCCCTCAGGTCCAAGAAGACCAAACATTACCTACTCAAACCATTGAAGTGGATGTTTTAAAGTTGGAGGCAGTTGAGGAAGTAGAAAAGACCAAAAATATTTCCAATGAAATCGATGACTTTACTCGTAAACTTCTTGATAAACAAGTCGAACTTACTTTATTTCCTGATGATGACATTACTTCTTCTGCTTTAGAAGGCACCATGAGCGAAGCTCAACGCAAAAATGCTGAATTTTCGATGCTGACAGCTCTTGACCAAGTTCGTCGAGAGCGGGGTCAAAAGCCCATTTCGGAAGAAGAAAAACAATACGCTTCAAGTGAAAAGAAAAATGAAAAAAAAGAACCTGCCCAAAAGAAGGAACCTGATTCGATTAAAACGACTTCAAGTCCTCTTCCTTCCAATTCAGCTCCATCGAGTTCATCCACTCAAGGAAGTGAGCCAATCACTTTAGACGTTACGAAGGACTTAACACTCAATAGATATGAAAATACCAGTCGTAAAGACCATTTTGAGTCCCAAGAAACTCGACCGACAACGGAAAAGAAATTTTATCAAAAGACAAAATTTTGGGGAATAAGTGCCGCTTTAATCGCACTTCTTGGATTAGGCGGTTTGTATGCTTGGAAAGTTGGAATCTATGATCCACAACATGTTTCCGAAGTAGAACAAGATTTTGCTTATAAAAATCTTGTAAAATATGCCGATGAATATCCAATGATGTCCGAAACCCAACGCCGAGAAATCATTCATTTAGAAGAAGCCTATAACTCGCTTACCGAAGAGAAAAAAGCAGAAATTAATGCTTATTTTGAAGATTCTAACCATACTGGAAAGACTTTTGTGGTCTTGTTGGATGAATACAAGAAAATTATTGAAGAAGAGAAAAATAACAGCCTTCAACAAATGGTCGATTATGCCAATTCCTACGCCGACCTAAGTGAAGAAGAACAGCTTGATATTACGCAAAAATTGGAGGCTTATAATGCTCTAAGTCAAGAAGGAAAAGATCAAGTCAATGCGATCTTAAAGGATTCGATGGGAAAAGACTTTACGCAACTTTATAATGAAGCGAGAAATAAGCGAAATTCAATCGAAGGATCTACCGTCACTTCTTCGGCTTCGAGTCAAAGTTCTTCGAGTAATGGTACGCAAGGAAGCAATGGAACAGGCGTAACAAGCAATGGTCAATCTTCCACAGGTACAGCCACAGCGGGCTCATCAGGAACCAACGGAAACGGTACAAGTGGTGGAGTAAGTAGCGGTTCTGATTCTCTTCCTTATGATCAACAAACGGAAGCCGAACTTCGAGAAACGTTGGCTCAACTTCAAAATGATCAGGATAATTACTTGCGTTTTTTGGAATCAGAAGGCTTATCGGCCGCAAATGATGAAATTGCTGCTCAATATTCTTCCCAAATTTCGGATGTGGAATCCCTCCTTGGGCAATAATTCCCTTACTGTGTTGTTGTTTTCGATTTTTGAAAGTTAAAAAGTTGTTTTGAATCCGTTCTCTTGAGAATAAAAAGAATTTAAATGAAAAAGGTGTCGTTTTAAACCCAATTGTGCTAGAATAGTGGAGCGCCGACGTAGCACAGTTGGTAGTGCAACGCACTCGTAACGCGTAGGTCGTAGGTTCAAGTCCTATCGTCGGCACCATTTTCGAATCATTTGCCCAATGAAAAATTGGGCTTTTTTTTTCGTTTTCTCCTATAACGAATCATGAAAACATGGATTGAAATTGTACTCATGCTTATGGTATTTTTACCCAATTCTTCTCCCTCTATTGCTCCTTCTCAGTTGGACGCTATTCGCCAACAAATTGATTCCTCTATTCTTCAGTTTGAAAAAGCCCAAATGAAAATGTTACGAAAATTAGAGAGTGTGAAGCGATTTCGTCAAATGGATTGGCAAGAAGAGATGAGTTTTTTTGAGCATCAGCTTCAACAATTGGAAATAGAAAAAGAGCGATTAAACATTTTGGATCGCCATCTTCAAGCCATTCAACAAGCCAATTCCCAATTGGATAAGCCAGAATTACCTGACTATAACTCTTTTGACGAAATTCCCCTTGAAATTCAAGAAAATATGGCTCAAGGACCTCTTACTCTTCCCATCAATACTGGAGCGCCTGGCCATGGAGCGGGATTTTCAAGAGCCTGTCCAGCTTTTGAATTTTCTTCCCTGATCGATGATGGATCTTTTGAAGGATTAAGTGGAAGTAGTGGATTGCGTATTCCTTCTATGAGTGGCTATATGTCCGCAGGAACTTGGGCCTATCCTTCTGGCGCTTTACATCTTGGAATGGACTTAGCCTTACCGATGTATACCCCTCTCTATGCACCTGCGGATGGGGTAATTTTATATGCGGCGACTCCCGTTGGCGATGCAGGAGGATATCTTGGCAATTGGTCTGGTTGGCCTTATGGAGGAGGCAATACGATCTGTATGCTTTGTATGAGCAATGGCCAATTGTATGGAGTCAGTTTTTGCCATCTCTCTAGTCGAATTGTAGTTCGAGCTTCTCAAATGGTTCATCAAGGTGATATTCTGGCTTATAGCGGAAATACCGGAAATTCAACGGGTCCCCACACCCATATTGAGCTTTTTCCTATCAAAGTATCCTTTCAAGAAGCGGTGGCCTATTTTCAAAAAACCGCTGATTTTGCCTTTGGAACAGGCTGGTCTACTCCCGCGACTTGTTCTGCTTTGGCTTGCCGCGTACGGCCAGAACTTTATTTTGTGCGCTAGATTCTACTATAAAAAGGAGGAGATGTTATATGAATCCAACTTTTGAAAAACGCATGAAAGAGATGTTACAAGAGGAAATGGGGGCGTATTTGGCCTCCCTGGAAACACCACTCTTTCAAGGATTACGGCTTTCTAAGCGCAAACAAGATCCAAATGTGATCCGACCGCAATTGCCCTTTTTAGAAGATTCTTCTCCTTTTGCGGCCAATGCTTGGTATATTCATGGCCAGCATGGTTTACATCCTTTTCATCTTCAAGGCCTTTTTTATCTTCAAGAACCCTCCGCAGGAAGTGCTGTAACCGTATTAAATCCTAAACCAAGCGATCGCGTCTTGGATTTGTGCGCTGCTCCTGGATCGAAGAGTACTCAAATTTTAGAGTTTCTCGATGATACGGGCTTTTTATGGTCAAATGAAATCGATGCCAAGCGTGCTCAAGTGTTGTTGTCCAATATGGAGCGAATGGGCGCGGAAAACTTTGTAGTGAGCAATATGGACTCTCAAACGCTTTGTTCCCAACTTCCTGAAGTCTTTGATAAAGTTTTAGTCGATGCGCCGTGTTCTGGGGAAGGTATGATGAAAAAACACGAGATCGCTTTAGATCACTGGTCTTATGACAACATTCTTTTATGCAGCCAAAGACAAAAAGAGATCTTAACGCAAGCTTGGAAAGCCTTAAAACCCGGTGGAGAATTGGTCTATTCAACTTGTACTTATGCGAAAGAAGAAAATGAAGACACTGTAGCTTGGTTTTTAAAAAACTTTGAAGAGGCCATACAAGTGGATGTACATGTTTCATGGGGTCGTCCGGGCTTGGAAACACAAGGAATGGATGCTTCTAAAGTGCGACGCATTTTCCCTATGGATGGAGGAGAAGGCCATTTTATCGCAAAATTTCAAAAAAAAGTCGATGATTCCGTGAACACTCCTTCAAGTCTTCCTTTCGTCAAATCGAAAAAATTGCCCCCAGCTGTAACGGAGTTTTTAAAGACCCAAACCACATGTGGATTTCACGATTACTATACCGAATCCTCTAAAGAGGGAGTACGAGTCTATGGAATGAATCATCCTTTTATTTCTTTAAAAAAAGGAAAAATCCTTCGTCAGGGGGTCTTTATAGGCGAATTGATCAAAAATCGCTTTGAACCAGCCCATGCCTTTTATCTTTCCCCATTAATGGCTCACCATGGTTTATCTAAAACGGAAACGAGTTTAGAAGAAATGGATGCCTTTTATCATGGCCAACAGTTAAATCTCAATGCGCCTAAAGGTTTTCGGGCGCTTTGTTATCAAGGGATACCTTATGGATTTGGGAAGAGCTCCCAAGGCAGGATTACCAATAAATTGCCAAAGGGATTGCGACTGAATCCCAATTCACACCTACAAGAAGTATAAAAACTGAGTTATATGTCTTTTATTGATAGTTTTCTTAAGAAAGATTCTTGAATTATGATAAAGAAAAAGTGCATTCAATATTGCTTATTGGTTACGGGAAGTCTGCTCTTTCCCATTGGAGTGGTTCTATTCATTTCTCCTTGGCACTTTAATACAGGGGGACTGATTGGTATTGCTCAGATCTTATCCTATGTTCTTTGTAAAGGACCTGCTTTGACGGGGATTATCAACACCGCTCTGAATATTCCCCTTTTCATTTTGGCTTGGCGCAGTCTTTCCAAAAGTTTCTTATTCAAAACCTTGATTTCGATTTTGATTCAATCGGTTTTATTATCGGTATTGCCTGTGCCCGACCAACCCATTTTGCCTGATATGCTTTCGAATGTACTTTTTGGAGCAGTGATTGGAGGCATCGGAATTGGTCTTTGTTTGCAATCTTCGGGAAGCGCTGGTGGATTAGACATTTTAGGGATGTATTTTTCCATGAAAAAACCCAACTTTTCGGTTGGCCAATTATCCTATCTCATCAATCTTTTGGTGGAACTTTTTGCTACCTCCATTTTTGGCATTCAAAATGCGTTATATTCCACTATGTTTATTCTTTTAGCTTATTTTGTGAGTGATAAAATTCATCTTCAAAACATCACAATGTATGGCGTAATTGTCACGGATTGCCCGGAGCTAAAAGAGCATCTTCTTAACGACTTGCATCGAGGAGTGACGGTTTGGAATGGATATGGGGCCTATACAGGTCAGAGTAAAGAAGTTTTATTATGCACGATGAACCGCTATGAAGTGCGTACGGTTCGTAAAATCATTCATCAATACGATCCCCAAGCCTTTTTCTTACTCTCTCAAGCCAAATTCGTTTCGAATAACTTTGAGCGGCGTTTGTTAAGTGAATAAAAGATCGCCTTAGAGCGATCTTTTTTTACACTTTGGAAAAAAATTGAAACCTAGAAAGCAAGAAAAGGATGTTTTTTTTTGATTTTAAAATTCTTCAAAAGAAAGCATAAAAGCACTCATTTTGCTTTGAAAGCCATTACTATTAAAGAGATAAGCGAAGATTCGCTTAACGTATAAGGAGAAAGAATTATGATTATCCAAAGCCGTAAAGTTTGGATCGTAGATACATGGCATGCGTGCCAGATCCAAATGGAAAACGAAAAGATTGTAGGAATTTGGCCTTACAATCACAAACCTGTCGATGAAGACTATGGTGATTTACGCATTGTGCCTGGCTTTATCGATCAACATACCCATGGAGCCTATGGATTTGACACCAATGATGCCAATGAAGAAGGATTACGCTACTGGGTAAAAAATATCGTTCATGAAGGCGTAACGGGTCTTCTTCCTACAACCATTACTCAATCGGAAGAAGTCTTGACCAAAGCCGTTGAAAATGTCGCCAAAGTCGTACGTGAAGGGTACGAAGGGGCAGAAATTTTAGGCATTCACTTTGAAGGACCTTATCTCGATCAAACTTACAAAGGAGCCCAACCCGAGCAGTATTGTGTTAAAGCAGATGTAGAACAATTTAAACGATATTGGGAAGCTTCAGATCACTTAATCAAGCTCATTACCATCGCCACTGAGCACGATGAGGAGTATGCTTTAACTCATTTCTGTGTAGATCATGGCATTGTCGTCAGCCAAGGCCACTCTTCTGCAACTTATGAGCAAGCATTAATGGGAATTGCCAATGGGGCGATGTCGATGACGCATGTCTTTAATGGGATGACTCCTTTCAAACATCGTGAACCTGGCCTTGTAGGCGCAGCTTTCCGCTTTCCCGATGTGTATGGGGAAATTATCACCGATGGAAATCACTCTGTTTATGCAGCCATCAACGAGTTTTATAAAGCCAAAGGCCCTAACTTTGCGATCTTAATCACTGACTCTTTGATGGTCAAATCGCTTCCTGTGGGAACACGCGTTCTTTTTGGAGGCAATGAAATCGAGCTAATGCCAGATGGCTCGGCTCACTTAGTGGTTGCCGGAAATTTGGCTGGAAGCACTTTAAATGTAAACAAAGGATTAAAAGTGCTCGAAGAAGCGGGCGTTCCTTGGACATCCGCAATCAATTCTTGTACCCTCAATCCTGCTACTCTTCTTGGTCTCAACGATCGTAAAGGATCCATTCAAGCCGGAAAAGATGCCGATCTTGTTGTTTTAGCGGATAACTATGATGTGGTGATGACCTATGTGAAGGGAAAGAAGGCCTTCTAGTGAAGTTTTACTTAAAAACGCTCAATCCCGATGAATTCATGGAGATCAATCAAGCCATTACCCTCTCGGGAATATGCACCGAACCAACGGACTTTTCAAGAGGTGAGGTGGATGTTATGTCGGCTATAGAGGGTCTACTTGAAGTCATGAGTGAAGATCAAACGATTTCTCTTTTTGCGATCAATAGCGGCTTTCGGGGAATGCTAGAGGAAGGAAAGATACTTCAAAAAATTTCTCCGGCACTCATTTTGACCCTTCCAGCGAGTGAACAAGGAT
>CAYTMK010000007.1:0-48594 GCA_964438885.1 uncultured Erysipelotrichaceae bacterium
TTCCACGAGGAACTCAAGACATTTATGGTGAAGAAGGCTATCGTTGGCAACAACTTGAAAAGCTTTTACGCCAATTTTGTCTTCTGTATAATTTTGACGAAATTCGTACTCCTATTTTTGAACATACCAATGTATTTAAACGAGAAAATGATTCAAGCGATATGGTAAACAAAGAGATGTATACCTTTACGCCCGCGAACTCTCATACTTCCTTAACATTACGCCCTGAAGGAACAGCTGGAGTGGTCCGTTCGTATGTCGAAAATAAAATGTTTTCTTCGCCTGACCTACCAGTCAAGTTGTTTTATATGGGACCCATGCATCGGCATGAACGACCTCAAAAAGGACGTTTGCGCATATTTAATCAGTTTGGCGTGGAATCCCTTGGACTAAAAAGTCCCTATGCGGATGTAGAAGTCATGGTGATGGCCTATTCGATTTTAAAAGCTTTAGGACTTGAAAACATTACCATTTTGTTGAACACACTTGGAGATGATGCGTCCAGAGCTGCTTATCGCCAAGCTCTTAAAGAATACTTTGAACCCTATATTGAGGATCTATGTAGCGATTGCAAAAGACGCTATGAACAAAATCCCTTGCGTATTCTTGATTGCAAAACCGATCACGATAAGCCTTGCTTAAAAGAAGCTCCAAGCATGCAAGACTATTTAAATGAAGAGTCCAAAGAATACTTTCAGACAGTGACCCATCTTTTGGATGAAATGGGAATTCCTTATCGCATTGATCCAAATCTGGTTCGTGGCTTAGACTATTACACACATACCGTTTTTGAAATGGTTTCTGAAGACGAAAATATGGGAGCGCAATCCACGTTACTCGCTGGAGGTCGCTACGATAATTTGATTCCTTTCTTTGGTGGGCCAGCCCAATCAGGAATTGGATGGGCTCTTGGGGAAGAACGTTTATTGTTGGCTTTAGAAGCTGAAGGAATCGATCTTGGTGGGAAACCCAATTTGGATGCTTATGTCATGGTTTTGAATCCCGAAGCCCGTGATTATGCTTTTCAAGTACTGACCACTTTGCGAGCCAATGGATTTCGTAGTGAAATGGATTTCATGCAAAAATCATTCAAAGGCCAATTTAAAGCAGCTGATCGAGCCAAAGCAAAGGTCACCTTACTTATTGGCGAAGATGAAATGCAAAATAAAACTGTTACCATAAAAAATAAGGTTGCTAAAACACAAGAATCTATTTCATTAGAGGAATTAGTTCCTTTTTTAGACGAAGCTTTTGATCAAGAAGTTCATGATCACTAAGCTTTTCATTTTTTGTTTTTTTTTAGTAAATAATTAAAAATTAGAAAGGTCATCCTTTAGGATGAATGGCATATTTATGAATCGAAGTCATCACAATGGTACTTTGCGTCTTGCCCATGCAGGCCAAGAGGTTGAGCTTCTTGGTTGGGTCACAAAAAAGCGTAACTTTGGAGCCATGAATTTTATCGATCTACGGGATCGCTCTGGTTTGATTCAATTGGTTTTTGATGAGTCCTTTAATGAACGCTTAAAAGACGTTCGTCAAGAATACGTCTTATCCGTCAAAGGCGTGGTCAAAGAACGTCAGGATAAAAATCCGCAATTGCCAACTGGAGAAGTGGAAGTCATTGTTTCTGATGTTCAAATCATCAATCCTGCCAAAGTGACTCCCTTGATTATCGCCGATGAGACCGATGCCTTAGAAGATACCCGTATGAAATATCGCTATCTTGATTTGCGTCGTCCCATTATGCAAGAGCGACTGTTGATGCGAGCGGCCATTGTGCGCAGTCTACGCGATTTTTTAGATCATCATGACTTTGTGGAAATCGAAACCCCCGTTTTAGGACGTTCTACCCCAGAAGGAGCGCGCGATTTTTTAGTGCCATCGCGTGTTCATCCTGGCACTTTCTATGCGCTTCCTCAATCGCCTCAACTTTACAAACAGTTATTGATGATTGCGGGATTTGAACGATATTACCAATTTGCACGCTGCTTTCGTGATGAAGATTTGCGGGCTGACCGCCAAACCGACTTTACCCAGCTTGACATTGAAACGTCCTTTTTGGATGAAAATCAAATTTTATCTTTAATGGAAGAGATGCTAGCGAAAATGATGCGAGAAGTAAAAGGTCTTGAGATTCCCACTCCCTTCTTGCGCATGACTTGGACTCAAGCCATGAACATGTATGGTTCGGATAAGCCAGATAATCGCTTTGGCATGAAACTTCAAGATTTTACCGAGATCTTTAAAGACAGTGAATTTGTCCCTTTCCATCATGCTTTAGAAAATGGAGGAGTAATTAAAGGGATTGTAGTCGATGACTTTGCTCCTTCCAATAAGGAAATCAAAAAGCTCACCTCAGAAGCGCGTAAAAATGGAGCGAGTGGCTTAGTCGTTCTAAAATACAAAGATCAAGCCTTTAGTGGGTCGGCTCTAAAATCTTTGAGTCTCCAAGAGCTTGAAGCCTTAAAAGAAAAAACGAATCTTCAAGATGGGTCGAGTATTTTAATTGTGAGCGATCCATGGCTCAAGGCTTGCACAGCTTTAGGCGCACTTCGCAATGACATCGCAAATCAAAAAGGCTTAAAAAACAAAGAGGAATTCTCTTTCTTGTGGGTAGTCGATTTTCCAATGTTTGAGTGGAGTGAAACGGAAAACCGTTGGGTGAGTCAACATCATCCCTTTACCATGCCAAAACGTGAGGACATTCCTCTATTGGATACCAATCCAGGCCAAGTAAAAACCAATGCCTATGATTGTGTCCTCAACGGCTATGAACTAGGGGGAGGTTCTTTGCGGATTTATGAACAAGATCTCCAAGATAAAATCTTTGAAGTTTTAGGCTTTACCCCCGAACAGACACAACAAAAATTTGGCTTCTTTATTGACGCTTTCCAATATGGTACGCCTCCACATGGTGGTTTGGCCTTTGGCTTAGATCGTATTGCGATGATTTTAAGTGGCTCTGATTCCATCCGTGATGTCATTGCTTTTCCCAAAAATGCTTCGGCGCGCGATCCCATGTCAGATGCTCCAAACGTAGTAGATGATGTTCAACTGGATGAACTTGATTTAGCCATTTGTATTCAACCAGAAGAGCGCACTTTACTGGCTACTTTTCAAAATGGAATGGTACCCATTACGCTCTCGGATGGGTCTGTGATGGAAGTAAGACTTGATGAAATTCGGGATTGGAAAGAAAACCAATAGACCTTTTCTAGCCTTAGTGAAGATTTCACTAAGGCTTTTTTCATGAAAAAAGCTTGCTTTAGACAAAGCAAGCCAAAGAGATCCCTATTTTTGGTAATAATTTTTCATAAACTCATTTTTATACTCTTCAAAGCGCCCTTCCAAAATAGCTTGACGAATTTCTTCTGTAAGACGAATGGTAAAGCGTAAATTATGAATACTGGCCAAGTTAAAGTATTGCGCTCTCTTTTCACGATCTTGACTTTTCAATAAATCCCGTAGCTCACCTCGGGTCCATCCGGCCTTACAAACGGGACAATCACAGTTTTCATCCAATAGATCTTGGCTATCAGCGAATTTTTCAATGTTGATATGGCCATATTTGGTATAGATCCGTCCATGTCTCGCCTCACGGGTTGGCGCAACGCAATCGAAAGTATCCGCCCCACATTCGGTTCCAATCAAAATATCATCTGGACGTGAAAGTCCCAATAAGTGACGCGGCTTTCCTTCGGGAAGTTCTTCGTTACACCAAGTTAAAATATTTCCTAAATCGCTTTTTAAAAAAGCCCCGCCTAAACCATACCCATCAAAATCCATCGCCCCAAGCTTTTTAGCGGTAGAGCGACGCAAATCTTCCCAACGTCCGCCTTGTAAAACTCCATAAAGCGATTGGCGATATCCTAAATCATCGCGATGAAGTTTATGTTCCTCCAAAGACATTTGGGCCCAGCGCTCTGTTCGTTCTAAAGCTTCTTTGTTGTACTCATAGTTATCGGCTAGAGAAGTCAATTCATCAAAGGCCATATGAATATCCGCTCCAATGCGACATTGAATATCCATGGATTCAATAGGTCCAATAAAATCATCTTGGTCTGTGAAAGGATCGTGAAAATCGATGCCATCTTCGCGCACAATGGCCAAACGTTCTTTTTTCGGCGCATTGATGACTTCTTCGGCTCGTTCCATCGAGACCACTTTACCAATTCCACTTCCTAAAGACATGACTTGAAATCCACCAGAATCGGTTACGGTTGGTCCATTCCATCCAGACCACTTCGCTAGTCCCCCTTGCTTGGCAATTTGAGAAGAAATATTACGCAAATGATAACCATTAGAAAGCATCGCCTGGGCCTGAATGGCTTCTAAATCCTCCATCGACAGAAACCGGACTTCGCCATGAGTTCCTACACACAAAAAGGCGGGTGTCTTAATGTCACCATGTGGAGTATGGATGACTCCAGCTCGTCCAAGTTTATTGGGAATTCGAGCTTCTATATCAAAGGAAAGACCCTTTAAAGATTCATTTTGATTTTCTTGAGAAAAAGATGATTCTTTAGAATCATTCTTAATTTGATTTGTACTATCCATTTTATGAAGAACTCCCTTAAAAAATTAGGGAGTTCTAATCCTCCTTTCTTAGATCTCTTTCAAAAAATACTCGCCATAAATCGAATGACTCCTTTAATCCGACACAAAAAGTAGGCTTGATATTTTCTAAAAATTTTATAAAAAGCTTACTCTTTAAAGAAAAGAAAAACAAAAAAGAGCTGTTAAAATAGAACATTTTAAACCAGCTCATCGAATTTGGAAGATAAGAAATTACAACACCAAAAAAGCTCTCTCTTTCACCTTTTAACTCTAAGAAGATAAGAGATAATGAATAAAGCGCTCTACCCATATTTCTACAGGAGATAAGAGAACTTCTAAGACCATTCCTAACAGATAGGCAAAGAGAGCTTGCGCTAAAAATTCGGAAAATGGCAATACTCCTAAAAATGCTATGGTTTCAAAAGTAACAGAATCCAAAATATGAGCAAAAACCGAAGAACCAAGTGCGCGGGCAATAAAACTTTTCGCAAAAATGGAGTTAGATTGCTTCATTTTGACAAAAAGAACATTGTTTACAAGATTCGCTAACAAGTATCCGCATAAGCTTCCTAAAATAATGCGGGGTGAAAAACCAAGCACAGATTCATAGGCGACTTGTAAAGTCCAGCCTGGATAAGGAGGCAAAGCGATCACGGCATAAAAGACCACGACCGCAATTAGATTTACAAGAAAACTGGAAATTAAAATCGTTTTGGCAAGCTTCTCTCCAAAAAACTCCACGATTAAATCCCCTAAAATATAGGTCAATGGAAAAAGAACAAGACCTCCATCCACCGCAATGCCAGCAAAATTCCACAGTTTTATGGCGGCTAAATTTGAAATCAGCAGAGTTCCCGCACTTAAAGCGGTAAAAAGAATAAGTAATTTTTGTTTTTTCACGTTTATACACTAATCCGAATCTTCAAAAGGGATTCTTTTAAGGCCCTTTTCAAGAAAAAAGCCAGACAGCAAGCCATCTGACTTTTAGAGGCACCCTTTTTAAGCCTGAAGAATGGGCGCTTCTTCCTCTACAGTTTCTTCTACAATTGGAACTTCTTTTTCTTTAGAAGGAAGAGTTTTCAGTTGCTCATCCACAAAGGCCACTAAAGCCTCATGATCGGCTCCTTCTTGGCTATGAAGTGTACTCTTCAATTCCAAATCTCCCTCTGGATTTAAAGAATAATAAAATTCAGCCAAGGGTTGTGCTTCTCCATTTGGCTTTCGTTTAAAGATGGAAACCAAGCGATCTGCAATATGGGCTTTATTTTGGCTTAAATCGACCAGAGATTGAAGAATGATGTCTAAATCAGAATAGAAGCAAAGCTCTTTTTGTTTTTCATTGGACAAGAAGACAATATAGTTTCCGACCCAACCACTTTCTTTTCCACCCGCAAGAGTCATGCGTTCAAAGTCAGAAGCATTATTTAAAAAGTACATGCCTTCATAACCAAATTGATTGGTATTTTCATAAAGACCCGCAATCACTTGTGCTAAAAGAGTTTGAGTGGGCTTTTTTTCTTCTTTAGGGGCTGGAGCTGGTTTTTGGACAATCCGTACAGGTTGACCATTGCGATTGATGAGGGTACGCGCTTTGGCCACTTTCTTTTCTTTTTTAGGCTTTTTCGTCGTGGGAGTATCGGTACGAATAATCCAGAAACAAAGATCGTCTTCGACGAGTTCTGGTTGGTTTTCCATCAACTCCAACAAGTTTTTTAAAGTGTTGGCCGCATCGCTTAAGCGACTATATTGACGATCGTTATAAGGAACAGAAAATGGTTTATCAATTGTTCCAATGCGAATTTCGTAAGATTTCATTGATTTTTTTCGGCAGCTCACTCAATGAGAAGGAAATGCCGAACTCTCCTTTCTTTTATTCTTTCTCTTTTATTCTTTCATTTTCCTCAAATGTAGAAAAGCCCAAGGCTTTTCTTGTTTTAAAGAAGATAACGAAGACTTCTTGAATTTTAAACATTGATGCCCAAAGGATGAGATCTTATCTTTTATATAGCCAATTTATGAATATTGTATGCTCTCTATCCAAGAAGGCGATGAGAAATCAAAAATCTTTGGCTTCAAGGGAAGATTTTACACTTTTTTGTCTTGAAACTATAGAGGATAGGAAAATCTTCTTTTTCTGGTAAAGAAAATTGAAAAACTTCAAAATAGCTAAAAATGTTTCAATCCATCTAAATATTGGAAGAGCTTTTTCATTTTTATAAAAGGGAAAGTCGAGAAAATGCTATACTTGGGCAAATCGTGAAAATTTTTTGAAAACACTAAAAAGATCAATCAATTTTTGCAGTTGGTTTTCTTCGTCTTTCGCTCCCTTTTTATTTAAGAGAAGAAAAAGAGGAATTTTACTGACTCAAGGCACTAGAAAGAGAGTATCTTATGTCGATTCATATTAATCACACTTTACCCGATCCTGAAATTTTAAAGCAAGAGATTCCCATGTCAGAGGCAGCCAAAGCCATTAAAGCGCAACGTGATCAAGAAATTCGAGATATTTTTGAGGGAAAAGATGATCGCTTCATTGTCATTGTAGGACCTTGTTCGGCAGATAATGAAGAAAGCGTTTTGGAATATTGTCATCGTCTAGCCAATCTCAATGAGGTGGTCAAGGATCGTTTAATGATTATTCCTCGCGTTTATACTAATAAACCGCGCACCACAGGAGATGGGTATAAAGGCATGTTGCATCAACCTGATCCCAATGCTGAACCTGATTTATTAGAAGGATTAAAAGCCATCCGCAAAATGCATTTGCGTGTTTTAGAAGAAACGGGCTTATCCACTGCTGATGAAATGTTGTATCCAGAAAATCGGGCTTTTTTAAATGATGTTTTATCTTATGAAGCGGTAGGCGCTCGTTCAGTAGAAAATCAGGCCCATCGCTTAGTGGCTTCAGGCGTGGACGGACCGGTTGGAATGAAAAATCCAACCTCTGGAGACTTCTCAGTGATGATGAATTCGGTTACGGCTGCCCAACACCCCCACCGCTTCATTTATCGTCAAGATGATGTAGAAACGACGGGAAACCCCTTAGCCCATGTCATTTTACGCGGAGGAGTCGATAAATACGGGAAAACCATTCCAAACTATCACTATGAAGATTTAAAGATTGTAGCCGATTTATATGGCAAATCAGGTCTTAAAAATCCGGCCGTCATCGTGGATGCTAACCACTCAAATTCCGATAAAAAATACAAAGAACAAATTCGGATTTGCATGGATGTCTTACACAACCGTAAATATCATCCTGAAATTCGGGATCTCGTGAAAGGCGTTATGATTGAATCCTATTTGATCGAGGGTCGTCAAAATATTTGTGAAAACTACGTCCATGGTCAAAGTATTACTGATCCTTGTCTAGGATGGGAAGATACAAAGCGTTTAATTCTTGATATTTATGCTCGTTCTAAAGAAAAAATAGAAGCTTAAAGAAAAAAGGACTAGAGATCTCTAGCCCTTTTTTTAAATTCCATTCATTCGACCTATTGTTGATATTTTTAGACTTCTTTTTGGCCAAATCCTTGAGGATAAGCTTGTCGAAGAGCTTCGGTAATCTCTTGCCATTTGGCTTCAGATTCTTTAGCGCTACTTTCTATCCACTCTCCAAAATAGGGAATAAAACCCATGCGACTTGCTTTAGCAATATAAGGTAAATTGGTTTCTTTGAACTTAATATATAAAGGATAACGACCCGGTATTCCATCAAAAGTCAGAGCCAAATGAGAAATAAGTCCTTCAAAGACTTCAAATTCATATTCTTTTTTTTGACATGTAAAGACCAATACAGGCCGTACGATGCCTTCAAAGTCTAAGGCATCTTCCCACCAAGCTTGACCTATTTGATCCTCTTCTAAAAAGGCCTGAACCATTCCCTCTTTGAAAACTTCAAAACGAAAATCTCGTTCAAAACTTGGTCTTCTTAAAATGGTTCGTCTAGGTAAAATCATTAAAATATTCTTTTCAGACATAGACTTCTACGCTCCTCGTGCCATCTTAAGGAAGCTTTTAAAAAAAAGCATCTTAGAGTAGCCTTTGATTCACTTTTAGAAGCATTTTTATTGAATTTAGCGTCATTTTCTCGTTTTCCTAAAAAGAAATTCAATAGAAAGAGAAATGAGAATCGAATTTTTAATGACTCTTGTCAACTTTTTAGATTCGCCGCAAAATAAAAAAAGTTACTCCATTCCTAGGCTTTTAAGAATTATTTTGGCCCTCTATTTTTCTTCTTAGAAAGCCTAGAAGATAGAGTAAATATTTTAAAGTCTACTTAAACGTAGACCAATGAGTTAGAAAGGACTTGGTCTATGGTTTTTTCTTCCCTAATTTTTGTGTTTGCGTTTTTGTTTCCAAGCCTTTTAATTTATTGGCTGGTTCCTTCTAAGTGGCGCAATGGCGTTTTATTGGTTTCATCCTTAATTTTCTATGCTTGGGGTGGACTACAATATCTCTTCCTTTTGTTATTTGAAGCCGCTGTGAGTTGGTTTTGTGCTCTTCAAATTGAACATCATCGCTCACACAAAAAACTATATATGGGTTTGGACGTAGTGAGTTTATTGGGACTTCTTGGTATTTTTAAATATCTTGGTTTTATACTTTCCAATATCCAATTTTTTACAGGCTGGCCTAGTGAAATCCCTCAAATCGTTTTGCCTCTTGGAATTTCCTTTTATACCTTTCAGCTTTTAAGTTACGTGATCGATGTTTACAATGGTCAAGTTAAAGCGCAATCCAAGTATTGGAAGCTTTTGTTATACTGTTCTCTCTTTCATCAGTGTATCGCTGGACCCATTGTGCGCTATTCTACGGTCGCTTATGAAATTGATCATCGGTCTGTTTCCATCAACGATCTTACAAAAGGAGTCCGGCGCTTCTCGATTGGACTTGCTAAAAAAGCGATTTTAGCCAATGGATGTGCTCTGATCGCAACGAATGCGCTTCCTGCCGTGGCCAATCAATCTCTTTTAGCGTATTGGCTTTCCATGTTGGCCTTTACTTTACAATTGTATTTAGACTTTTCGGCTTATTCGGATATGGCGATTGGTATGGGATTGATGGTGGGTTTTCACTACTTAGAAAATTTTAATTATCCTTATCAAGCCAAAAGCGTTCAAGACTTTTGGCGTCGCTGGCATATTTCTTTGTCTACTTTTTTTCGCGATTATGTCTATATCCCTTTAGGGGGTTCTAGAGCCGGTCCATTGATTTATATACGCAATATGGTTACCGTCTGGTTTTTAACAGGCCTTTGGCATGGAGCGAGCTGGAACTACATTTTTTGGGGTTTATATTATTTGGTGTTCTTACTGCTCGAGCGTTTTGTGATTCAAGAACGCTTTCCTAAAGGCTGGAATGTGCTCTATACTCTCAGTGTTGTTTTTATTGGAACCACTATTTTTCGCTTTGAAAATATAGATGAGCTTTGGATCGTGCTTAAAGGACTTATCGGTTTTGGGGTTTCGGGCTTTTCAAGTGCAGAGGTCATGGGAATACTTGTTTCCAATCTCTTTTTGCTGATTGCTAGCATTATTGGGTGTACAGAACTTTCTGTATATCTTCGAAGAATCTTTTCCGCCCTTGCTCGTCAAAATAAAGTGATTTGGACCTTATATTTACTCGAAGAAGCTCTATTACCCGTGATTTTGTTGGGATTATCCACACTTGCTTTAGTGGGTAATGCTTACAATCCCTTTTTATATTTTCAATTTTAGGTTTCCATTGTAAATTTTTATGATGAAAGGAGGGCAAGATGAGCCGTTTAAAACAACGAAGAAAAAAACAGAAGAGACAATTAAATGCAATGCGGATGCTTGGAGTAGGCTTAGTCATCGCAGCGATGGCGATTGGTTCATTTATGGGCTTACTTTGGTTTGCCCGTCCTACTACCTCTGAACTGGAAAATCGTACTCTTTCTTCCTTTCCCGCTCTTTCCTTTACAGGAATGTTAAATGGGAGTTGGTTCAGCGATGTTTCGACCTGGTATTCCGATACTTTTCCTGGTCGTGAAAGCCTTTTGAGTGCAGGCCTTGCCTTTCAAAATCTCTATGGTCTTAAACAAACCAATGCCGTATTGACCACAGGGACAGCGGATGAGTTACCAACTACGAGTACTCAAGATGGAAATACTCCAACCCAAAAAACCTATTCGCGTACTGAAGTCCCTGATCTTTATATTCCTACAGAAGATGTCCAAGAACGCATTATGCAAGGAACGATGGTAAAAGATGGTGGAGTGTATTCTGGATGCTATTTTGTCCAAGAATCTGCTGACGCTTGGTTTGATTTAATCAATCGTACGGCGGATTCCCTGGAAGGAACGACTACGGTTTATTCCGTTTTGGTTCCCAACAATTCTGGAGTCATGCTTACGGAAGAAGAATACCAGCAACTCGGAGGAACCAATCAAAAACAAGAAATCGAATATTACTATTCTAATTATTCCGATAAAATTCGAGCTGTCGAAACCATTGATGCTCTACGTGCTCATAACGATGAATATCTATATTTTCGCACCGATCACCACTGGACTCCTCTAGGGGCCTATTATGTATATCGCAGTTTTTGTGAAACCAAAGGGATTGAGCCAGCAGAATTAGAAAGCTTTGAAAGCTTTACCTTTGAGCCATTTTCGGGATCCTATGCCAGCCAATTCCCCACACTTGATCTCATTGCTGATTCTGTAACAGGCTATGTTCCAAAAGGAACCAATGATATGGTTTACTTTCCGGCTGATCCGACAACCGCAAAAGTTTCTCCTAGTGTAGAAGGAGAAGCTGTAGCGGCAAAAGTATTCAATACAAATGAAGGGCTATATGGCGAACAGGGCCAGTACATGCGCTTTATTGCAGGCGATCAAGGATTTGCGATGATTGACAATCCAGAAATTGAAGATGGAACGTCTTGTTTAATTGTTAAAGAATCATTTGGAAATTGTTTTGTTCCCTTCTTAGTGGATCATTACGATAAAGTGTATATTGCCGATTTTCGGTATAATACAGGTCCTCTTGTCCAGTTTTGTAAAGACAATCAGGTGACTGATTTAATCTTATTCAATAATATTCAACTTCTTGGTTCCACTAATGTGGTGGCAACTTACGAAAATATCTTACAACCCGCTTAGCTTCTTTAGGATCCTTGCTTTTAAGGATCTTTTTTTTCTCTTCTCCATCTTTCTTTCATCACAACCAAAAGAACTATAATAAAGTCTAAAAGCAATGAAAAAGGAAAGGAACTACTGTGGAAACTCTTTTAGAACAAAATGTCCGCCATCATTACACGACTCTCAATCATAATTGTGCTGAAACGCTACTCGCAGCTTGTAATGATACCTTTGATTTAAATATCCCTAATTCATCTCTTCCTTTACTCTCCGGCTTTGGAGGAGGGATGTTTACAGGCGATACCTGTGGAGCGCTGTGTGGATGTACTGCTGCTCTTGGGATGATGTTGGTAAAGACCAAAGCGCATGAAACTTTAGAATTGCCAAAAGCTCAACGCCTTTTGGTACAGAATTTTCGACAAGCGCTTGGAGAGGTACATTGTGCCCAAATTAAACCAAATTTTCATTCTCCTACTTCGCGATGCTTAAACACCTGCTTACTGGCAGCTAAAGCGATGAATCAAACGCTTCTTGAATTAAAGGAGCAAGAAATTTTAGATATTGATTCTACACGTTTATAAAAAATGGATCCAAACCATAACAAAGAGAAAGAAAAAAGGTAGGATGGTCTATCCTACCTTTCTTTATAGCCATGAGACTTCTAGGCTTTTTCATTGGGTTCACTTTGTTGCAAAGATTGATATTGATCGTCTTGAGCTAAGCGCATGCGAGCGGATAACAAAGCCACTTGTTTACGCGCTTTGGTCAGCATTCGTAAATATACTAAAAAAGTCCAAAGGGTGATGAAAAAGAGAATTGCACTGGCAATGATCACAGCCAAATAGCCCTTAAATTGATACTGTAACCAAATGGCCACGGCGCAACAAAGCATCACAATCAAAAGCAATAACAAGGTTGAGCGACAAGAACTCACCAAACGAGCAAAATAACGTCGCTTTTCTTCATCATTATCGATACTTTTAGGTAACTCTCCTGGCTCCATTTCATTGCGCACAATATACCAACCAGCATCTTTTTTGTGACGACTCGGTGATTGATGAATCAATTTCCAGCCTTGATGGGCTAAATTGTCCCAATAGTCTTGACTAGGCACTTTGGTAAAATAGAGCACTTTATAGTAATACGCATGTGGCTTTCCCTTGTAGAAATAATATTTGCGTCCCTCGTTTCTCGAAAAGTGAAAACCATTGAGAGATTCATTGGCCAAATACTCTTCTACCTTTTTATAGTCTGTGGTCGAGAAACGTTTTTTATCTTCATACTCATCATAATGGTAATCATCCACTAAACTCGCTGAGGGATCATAGATCGCCTCCTCGTTGTCTTCATCCTCAAAAAGTTTTTGAACTTTGCTTTCTTTAGGCTTAACCGATTCCGTGCCTGCTTGAAGATCTAAAACCGATTGGACTAAATCTTGGGCACTCGTGCTTGTTGTCATCGAACCATCAAAAAAGGAACGACTCGGATCGAGTTCTACCGGTTCATTTTCTTCACCATGATAGAGTGAGGAGTGTAAAAGCTGAGCAAATGTCTTAGGCTGAGTAGCTGGGTTTGTGGGCTTAGTTGTGGAATTGGAAGAGGGAGTAGATGGCTTAGATGAGCCGATTGGGTTTATATCGGTTGAGTCTAATGTTAAAGAATCTTCTTCTTGTTTTGGCTTCTTGATACGCTTACCTAGAGAGCGAGTCGATAAAGAAGAATCTTGAAACACCGATTGCATATCAAAAGTAGTAATTTCTGGTTCCTCGAACTGTAAAGAGGAAAGTTTCGCATTGCGTAGAAGATCGGACATCAATTGATCATCGTGTAAAGTATCGTTTTGCGGATTGTTAGCCATTAAAATTCCTCCTTACATTTTGGCCACAAAGTCTCAGTGAGAGGCTGAAAGGATCTTTAAAGACAATAGGTTTATGGTAGAAACTGAAGTGGACAGTACCAATTTAAATAATACGTCTTTGTAAGAAATACAGTCTTTAAAAAGTGGGGAAAAGACACCACTTTTTGCTCTAATTGCTTCTTAGAGTGGCACAATTTTCTCTAAAAAGAATCCAATTCGCTCTGAAAAGAGGGTCCAAAAGCACCATTTTCAAAAATAACCACTTTCTCTTGATCTTTGGTATACCCTTCAATATTCAAATCATCGGCTCCAACCATAAAATCCACATGAATTTTGGATTGATTCATTCCTTTGGCTTCCAATTCATCAAAGTCCATAAAAAGGCCATTTTTCAAAGTTTCAGCATAAGATTGACCAAAAGCAAAATGACAAGCAGCATTTTCATCAAAAAGAGTATTAAAGAAAATCTTATTTTTTTGACGAATTGGGGAGTTTTTATCAACTAAAGCGACTTCACCTAAACGATCTGCACCTTTTCCTGAAGCGAAAATAGCCTCAAGAACTTCTTTTCCTTGCTTGGCATGGTAGTCGACCACTTTTCCATCTTTGAAGACAAAGCCAAAGCCATCAATCATCTTGCCATTGAAGCTTAAAGGGAGAACCGCTTCTAAAGTGCCATTGACTCCATCTAAACGAGGAGTAGAAAAGATTTCTTCGGTGGGAATATTACAGAAAATTTCTTTTCCATTTTGTAAAATGGATGATCCACCTATAAATTGCGCTTCTTCTGGTAAATCAACCCATAAATCCGTTCCGTTGCTTGAAGTGTAATGAAGTTTTTCTAAATTTAAAGCATTCATTAATTTTACCCGCTGAGCAAAACTTTCTCCATGCTTCGTCCAGTTTTCCAACGGATCATTTTCATCAATTCGACTTATGGTGAAAATGTCTTGCCATAATTTTTCAATGGCTTCTTGGGTGTTCAAATCAGGATATACTTTTTTAGCCCATCCTTCACTAGGGGCAGCGACAATGGTCCAAGCTAGTTTTCCAGAATCAAAGGCTTGACGATAGGTTTGTGTAATTTTTTCCAAGGCTTGCCGCCGCCTTAAAATATCTTTAGGATCGATATCTTGGTATAAGTCAGGATCGTCGCCATCAATCATTAAAAAACAAGCATCCCGCTTTGCTCCTTCTTCTAGCATCAATCCACGCCATTGAGGAGCAGTTGAAAGGATTTCCTCATCCGCATAACGATATAATAATTTATCCGTTTGCGGGTCACTCCAATCCATAAACACTTCTTTAGCGCCGGCTTTCCAAGCTTCCTTGGCACACGCTCGAGCCAATCGAGCCATTTCAGGCTCAATAGAGGAACGAATAAAAATGGTTTGTCCTTTTTGTAAATTGACTCCTTTTTGAATGGCTAAAGTCGCTAATTTCTCGATATATCTTTGTTGTTGGTCTTGATTCATCAATTTTTCCTTTCTATAAGAATTCTAAAAAGTCTTTTCATCGTTTCAAAAGCTGTTTTATTGATTTTGTTTAGGATGTAGAAAAGTGGTCTGCTCTGAAAAGCAGACCACTTTTTCTTAAAGGTTAAGCTATTTCACTTTATTCTTCAATATCTCTGTTTTTCAAGAGCATTTTAAGAGAAAGGAGAAGCTTATATTCCTTGCTTGGGATGATCTTTTCGATATTGTTTGACAAAATTAGGTACTTCTCCTGGCCTTTTGGAGGAACAACTTCCTTGACAACTTTGACAATTGCCCGAACAAGAAGTTTTACGTCCATACCAAAATCCAAAAATAACCAAAAGAGAGATGATTCCTAGAATTATCCAATCTGTTCCATTCATAAGTATATTTTAAAACAACTTTCTTATTGTTTTTCCTTTCTTTTTACCTCTTCAGGTAATAGTTAGTATACACTAACTTAAGGAAATCACCATTTTTTTCCTCTAAGATCGATAGCCCGAATTGTGCTTAAAATATAACCATGCTCCTAAGCTGATCACCACAGATAGCATCGAAGGAAACCAGACGAGTGGTAAGGGGAGATCCACTACGTTCATTCCGTAAAAGCCATACACCATATTTGGAATAGAAAGAACAAGCGTTAAAACCGTTAATCGTTTCATAATATCATTCATATTGTTATTGATGACATTGGAAAAACCATCGGAGGTCCGAGCATTGATGTCGCTATAAATCGTACACATTTCAATGGCTTGACGCAGTTCGATGAGCACATCATCCAATAGGTCCTTATCGTCTTCATACATTGGAATTTGACGGGTACGTACAATGCGACGTAAGGTTAATTCTTCGGCTTTGAGAGAAGTAGAAAAGTAAATTAAACTTTTCGAAAGCAAAAGCATATCCATCAAGGCTTGATTTTGCATTTTTTTAAAAAGCTGCCGTTCGGTAAATTCATTTAAGCGCTCAATGCGACGCAAATCTTGAAGATATTCTTGGGAGATCAACAATAAGACATACAACAAAAAACGGGTTTTATAGCGAGTATCGAGTCCTTTCACTGCACCTGCTTCCATTTGTTCTACGGTACTATTCGGACGAGTACAAATGGTAAAAATATAGGATTCCGTAAAAATAAAACCAATAGGACGGGTAATGTAGCTTACAATCGTAGAAGAACTAGAATCCTCATCCTCTTCAGGATAATCTACAATGATTAACGTTTGATTTTCATCGTCATCGCGATCAATATAAGAGCTTTCTTCTTCATCTAAGGCTGCTCGTAAAAACTCACGTCTCAAATTAAAATCTTCGAGTAAAGCAGCTTGTTCGCTACCATTTGGACACACGACACTAATCCAACATCCTCGCTCTGGTCCATCTAATATCTGCAAAATACCTTGGTCATCTGTTTTATAATAAGTGATCATATCTTTTGTATCCCTTAGCGTATTCAAAAGGTTAAGAGGAAAAATATTTTTTCTCTTTTTGTTTTAGTCTTCTCGTTTTTATTCATTGTACCTCTTTATCTTTTTCCTAGTCTTAGGCTACAACGCTTCCTTCTGGAATAAAAAAAAGAGTCTTAAAAGACTCTTTATTTCTGAGCGTTTTTAATCGCAGAAGCTTTTTGGGCCATTTTTGCATCCCACATTGGACGAAAGAACAAGATCGTTAAAAGCAATCCCATGAAGGCGATTCCAGCAGATAACAAGAAGGTCGTATCAATTCCTTGGGTGATTCCTACTAGACCAGGTGTTTTAGCCACTAAAGAATCATAGGCAATTCCATCCATAGTAGCACTAATGGTATTGGCTAGAGTGATGAAAAATCCAATCATTGACGTTCCAATTCCCATATCTTGAGGACGCAATAATTTCTGCGCCGCAGGCGTAATGGAAACAGAGCGAAAAGCATCGGCAAATCCCGTTAAGCCAACCATCACCATGATAAACCAAATGGGCATATGGGTTCCAGTAAAGACAAGCGCTCCACAAGCGATGAGTATAGAAAGACATCCAAGAGCTAAAGCTTTCCAAGTATTCGAGGGAGTACGAGATACCCACATTCCAATAAAGGAAGGAACCAGCACCAAGACAATGGTTTTTGGCAATTGAAGAGATCCAGAAATCGAAGTACTTGCTTTTAATATATTTTGCACCGCCATGGGTAAATACGTATTCATGGCCACCGTATAATAAACCAAAGTAAAAGCAATCGCCAATAATAAAATATATTCTTTTTGTTGGAAAAGAGTCATAGGAATCAAGGGAGAAGAAGCTTTATTTTCCCAATAGACTAGGCCAAAGAGACCACAAATTCCAACCATAAAGCCAGCTATCACCCAAAGATTAAACCAACCCATCTTAGGTCCAAAGTTCATGGCTAAAAGAAGACAAGCTAAGGTGCTCGATAATAAAATTAATCCGCCCCAATCTAGATGCAAAGTGCGAGAGTGGCGATCATCATCCATATTGCGTGTGATAAGCCAAATTCCACAAGCAAGCGTTAAGCAAGGAAAAGCCACTGCAATCGACATTAAATTTTGTTGCATTAAAAATCCAGACAGCCAAGAGCCGATAAATCCACCTATCGACATAATAGTGGCTAACATACCAAACACTGTGTTGAGTTTTTGAGGCGGGTTCACTTCACGAGCTAAAATATAAGGAATAGAAGCAATCGCTCCTTGGGCCATGGAAAAAATAACTCTCATGATCAAAAAGACCCAAAGATTTGGAATAAAAGCCATGATGAGAGCAGAAACTAAAGTAATGGATCCAGCCCAAAGCGTCAATGTTTTACTTCCTAAACCATCCACTAAACGACCACCGACGGGAGTCATGATGGTCATTCCAATGGAAGCAATCAAAGTCACAAGGGAAAAGGCTGATCCTCCTCCCATGGAGTCGAGCATAGGTTGTTGGATAGTAGCAAGGGACATTCCATAGGCGGCAAGAGTAAACATCAGAAAGTAACAGCCCAGCATAATATGGCGCCGTTTCGTTTCTTCTAAGGTATTCATAATCTCCTCCTTCTGTTTTCAATTATAAGAAGGAATTTTGACAAAATTCCCATAAAGTGCATAGATTATTTTTCAGTCAAATAGGATGATTTTTTATAAAAAGAATGAGCAATAGTAAAATTTTATATAAAGAATCTCAGGGAAAAGGTTTTAAACGGAGCAAAATAAAGATTATTTGGCTTGCCCTCTAAGAAATTTTGAGCATCGAAAGCGATAAAGTGAAAAACGTTAGGGATAATTTGAGCAGTAAAGTTTCATCCTCTCGAGATCAACACAAATTTTTCTAGGATCTTTTGCAGATGAGGATATCGAGGTCTGCTCCCTCTTTTTTTCTTTTCTTTTGAAAAGGCTTTCATCATAAAAGAAAGAAGGAGTAGAAGGTCTTTTTCTTTCTCTTTGATTTCACTTGCTTCTAATTCCAACAAAATACTTTGTGGCAGCAGAAAGGAATAGCTCGCAGAAAAGCTTGGTGAAATCTTTCTTAAAAGCAATGGCTTCTGCGAGCATTCATTCCTATGCCTAGACCAAAAGGTGGTTCGGGAAATGTCTCTCCAAGGCAATCCACAGGCTCTGTTAACACGCATCGCGTAGGGTCTGCTTCCAAAAAAACACCAAGTCCCTCTCCTTCACGTTCTCAACCCAATCGGACCCAACCGAATCCAACTCCACCTAGAATGACAAACGTGAATCGCGGAAGTTCTCCTTGGACAGGGATTTTTCTTGGAAGCATGTTGGCCAATATGAGTCGACGCAATACACGTCAAACTTATAACCAATATCCACCTAATCAATATCCCCCCAATGGATATCCAAACAACCAATATCCGCCTAATTCATACCCTCCTCAATATCAGCAGCCTCAGCGGCGAAGCTCGGGAGCCACAGCGATTGTTGTGGTAATCTTCTTTGTCTTCTTGTTGTTTTTGATGAGCTTCTTATTTGGATGCAGCAGCAATGAACCCACTAACACTTATAACCGTGAAAAATTCAACAATCCAATTGCTTATAATGCGGATTGTATTGTGGATGAACTTGGTTTCTTCGTAGATCCCCAAAAAACAGGGGAGCGTTTAAAAACGTTTTATAACTTAACGGGTGTTCAACCTTATATTGTCATCACCGAGACCGTTCCTGGAGTCAATACCGATGCCCAGCTTGAGCAATATGCTCAAAAGTATTATGAAGCCAACATCGATAACCAAAATACTTTTCTTTATATGTATATGGGAGATGCAGACTATACGGAAGAGGATGCCCCTGGAGCGATGGTTGTGTATCGTGGCAATAACATCAAATCGGTCATGGATGATGCAGCAGTGAATATCTTCTGGGATTATATGGACCAAGAGTGGCGCAGTGATTTAGAAACAGATGATTTATTTGTCAAAGTATACGATCAAACGGCCAAACGCATTATGACAAAGAGTACGACCGCTAACGACATTTGGTTATGGGTTGTTATCATTGCAGGTGTGGTTCTTCTTGGTCTGGTTGGAATTTATTATGTGAAGTTAAAACATAAACGAGAAAGAGAAAAAGCCGCAGAAACCAAGGCAATTTTAGAAACACCTTTAGCCACTGATGATCCCAATGATGACGATCTACTCAAACGATATGGAGGATAAAATACATGGGAATTCTTAGCCGCTTTAGCGAAATTATGAAAAGCAACATCAACAGCGTCTTAGATCGGGCTGAAGATCCAGCAAAAATGACCGATCAGATGCTTCGCAATGCGCGGGAGCAATTTGCGGAAGTAAAATCTCAAACCGCCCAAGTTATGGCGGATGCAGCAAGAGCCAATCGTGAAGTCGCTTCTTGTCAAGCGGATATTAGTCGCTACCAAAAAGCAGCGGAAAATGCCTTAATTTCTCGCAACGATGGCGATGCCAAAAAGCTTATCGCTCAAAAACAAAAACTTGAAGAGAAACTCAAATCTCTGCAACAAGCGGCTGATCTTGCCAATGAAAATGCGGACAAGATGCGTCAAATGTATGATAAGCTTGCCAGCGATATTTCTACTTTAGAAGCCAGAAAAGACTCGATCAAAGCTAAATTGGCTGCCGCTAAAGCCCAACAATCCATGAATCGCATGGTATCTCATTTACCAGATACCAACGCCTCTTTAGAAGCTTTTGCTCGGATGGAAGCAAGAGCGGATAAAGCTCTTGATTCGGCACGAGCGGAAGCGCAACTCAACTCTACAACGAAAGCGGAAGACTTAGCGGAAAAATATTCTGGCTATGGCTCAAACCCCTCTGTTGATTCTGAACTTGAAGAAATGAAACGTCGTCTTGGACTTTAAATCATTCAATCTTTAAGCGGATAAAGACAAGTCTTATCCGCTTTTTTTTTATGGGAATGGTACTTGTTAGTTCTTTTAGAATATTTAAGGAAGAAAAAAAAGAACTTATCTACGATAAGTTCTAGAAAAGTCTTTGGTTTTAAAATTCAATTTCAAAATTCGTATTTGGATTGTAAAAGCCGAAAATAGGTCCATTTGTAGCCAATCCATATTGGTCTAAATTTCGTTGGGCATACACGACATCTAAGGAATATACTCCAGATTTACTCCCATTCCATGGATCATGAACATTGACTTTTCCATGATCATATCCAAACACTACGATTTCATGACTAAAGCTGTAACTTCCAAATAGACCGGGTCCCATAGAGATCGCAATCATCCCTCCACTTTTCAAAAAAGTAGCCATTTCTTCTTTGGAATGCAAATCGCGCAGTTTTAAATTGTATTGTGAGGCCAACCAAGGAATGGCATCCTGTATGGTTCCTAGAGGTTTAGAGCTATAAAAATCTCCACTGAAATATCCCCGGGCTTCTAATTCTCGTCCAATTTGAAGGGGTGTTTTTTTAAAATCGGTCAAACTAGTGATAATGGTGGCCATAGTGGTAGGCAAACAGCCAAGCTCCGCAAAAGTATAATGAGAAAAAAGGGCCAAAGCCCAGCGAGGATCGTTTTGCATATAAAGAGTTAAGTTACTTAAAGAAACATGACTTAAATGACCGGAAGCATCAGGCACAAAACGCGCATTTTTTGTTTCAAAAGAATCAAGAAAAACATTTCCCTGGGCATCAAAACGATAGGCAGAACCATCTAAAAAGGCATAGTTGCAATTGCGTAAGAGATAGCCATCTTTTGATGAAAAGCCCTTGATTTCTCCTTCAACGAGTACTTTTCCATCCAAAGCTTTTCCTTCTGGTCCATAAACCCGATAATCCTTAGCATCTGGTGCTTTAAAAAAAGAGTTTTGAAGCATAAAGCCTGTTTCTAAATCAAAATAGTACCAGTCATTTCCAATTTTTTGACTGCCTAAGAGTTTTTTATCGTTTTCATCGTAGACGACAATTCCTTTTTGGCCTTCTATTTCCTCTTCACAAAAAGAATAGAAAAAAGGAGCATAAAAGCCAATTCCTTCTGCAACCCATCCTCTTTCCACGAGTGTCGTATATTCTTCTTGATTCGTTGTATAATGATGGGCTCCTGAGAAGGCGTTTTGGTTATAAACGCGATAAACGGGGATCGACTGAGTTGGATCGGCATACCAAGCGATATTTTCATTAATCCAACCCATTTTGATTAGTGCTTGGCGTTCTTTAGAATTCGTGGTGTAGTGATGATCCCCATCGTTTGGATTATATAGACGATAAACAGGAACTGATTGATCCACAACCATTTCGTTCCAAGCGGTTCCTTCAGCTTTCCAGCCTAACGAAACTAAATCCTCCTTTTCCTTTAAAATTGGAGTATAAAAATGTTCCCCACTATTTGGATTATAGAGGCGATAAAGTGGACGAACGGTTAGATTATCAAGCTGATCTTTTAAACTTTGTAAGGTAGAAGAATCTGCATCCACTCCTTGGTTTTCTAGAGTGTGAATCGTTTGTATCAATAGATGGGGGTTAGGCCGATTTCCCTGAATTTGGCTTGCGGTTTTTATAGGAGGGAGTTCTAACTTAGGATGATCCGGCCATGTAGAAATCGCTGCGGATTCTTCTTTTTCATTTAAGACATCAAATTCCTCAAAAGAGGAAATCTCTTCCATTTCCTCTGAAGCTAAAGTTAAAGTAGGCCACAAAATCCAAGTTATTTGACTTAAGACCAAAAGAAAAGACAAGATTTGTTTAAAAAAAGGCATAGAAAATCCTTTCTAAATTTTTTATTAAAGACCTAGAAGCCAAGGATAAAATTTTGGTTCTTAAAAAACAAACGTTTAGATAGATCTAGAACTATGAAATACGAAAAGGGAGTTGGCTTAATAAGTCAAAAAAATTTAACCGTTTTAGAAGGCTCGCTCTACTCTTCTAGACTAAATTAAGGCTGAACCGGATAGAAATTGAGAAAGTAGACTAAAAATACGAAGAGTAAGATTAAAGAAAAGCCTCATATCTTTGAGATATGAGGCTTTTTTCTTCCTTTTAAAACGAATTGGGGGGAAGATTTAAAGGGGAAGAGATATAAGCCTTAGTTAGAGAAGTATTTTTCTCGAATGAGTTCAACGGGCATTTCTTCTCCCGTCCAAAGTTTAAAGCTTGCCGCTCCTTGATGAAGAAGCATATATAGTCCATTAGATGTTTTACAACCTGCCGCTTTAGCATCTCGTAAAAGTTTTGTTTCTTTTGGGTTATAGATGACATCGAAGACAAATAAATCGGGGCGGAATACAGAAGGATCTTGAATAAGGCTATTTTCTGTTTTAGGAGCCATTCCAACCGAAGTTCCATTGACTAAAATAGCACTGTTTGCAATAGCTGCTTTTAGTTCTTCAGGATTGGAAAAGTCATGAACACGAACCGTAGACTCAGTTCGTTCATTGAGTTGGCGTGCGATCTCTTCTAAGCGAGGATAGAACGCATCCCGAATATTAAACACATCAATTTCTTTTACTCCATCCAAAGCTGCTTGCACTAGAATAGCAGTAGCAGCTCCACCTCCTCCAAGAAGAGTCATATTTTTGCCAATAATATCTACATCACAATCCTTTACCGCATTCATAAAACCAATCCCGTCTGTCGTATAAGCGATCAATTTCCCATTATCATTGACAATGGTATTGCACGCACCACCGATTTCACAAGCAGGAGAGAGTTCATCAGCGAGTTTTACCATGATGTTCTTCCCTGGCATCGTAATGTTCCACCCTCTTGCTTTCATGAGCTTTAAGGCTTCAACTGCTTGAGGCATTTTATCTTCAGGGGTATCAAAAGCGAGATATACATAATCAAGGCCGTTTTGTTGGCAAGCCTCATTATGCATGGCAGGAGAAATGGAATGCGATACAGGACTACCAAGAAGGCAGAGTAAACCTGTATGACCAGTAATGGTTGACATAAAGATTTCCTTTCTAGGGATAAGTACTTTTAGAGTAATCCTTAAGAAATGAACTTTAAAGTTTATTCTTGGATTTGAACTGGTTGGTTGAGTTCATTGACTTGAGCAATAATTTCCTCACAAATTTCAATCTCGGATTTGCCATCCGTATTGACAATAATGTCTGCAGCCGCTTGATAAGCCGGAGCGCGTTTAGTCATCAAAGCAGAAATATGCTCAATGGTCTTATTATTTTCAAGAAGAGGGCGATCATGGCTGTCTTCGACTCGTTTTAAAATGGTTGCTGGAGACGCTGTAAGCAATACCACTTTTCCACTTTTACGCATTTCATCTACATTGACTTGACGCATCGCCACACCACCTCCACAAGAAACAATTTGATTTTTCTTCCCTTGGCATTCTTTTAACAAATTGGTTTCTTCATTGCGGAAGTACTCTTCTCCATGTAAATCAAAGATTTCAGAAATACTCATCCCATTGCGTTTGGCAATGATTTCATCCATCTCGATTACATCCATCGCAAAAGTATCCTTTAAAACGCGAGAAAGCGTACTCTTTCCTACTCCCATAAAACCAATTAAGAAGATATTGAAGCCAAAAACCTCATGAGATTGAATACGCTTAGAATGATAGACGATATTGTCATAGACTCGCATAATAGAGCGACTGTATTCATAGTCTTCTAATTTTTGAGCAAATTTTTTCTTTTTCCGATCTTCCTCATCCAATTGCACCACCGACATATGGTTTTCTTGCTTATAGTTAATGAGTTCTTGAACGATTTGATAGCGTAAGCGCAACATATCAATTAAAACGTCATCACACATTTCTAGATCGTTTCGAAGTTTTTTAAGCTTATCCATACTATTCTTCACTATTCTTCCTTCTACTTTATCTTTTCGATCAAAATGGCCTTGATAGGGTCATTCCACGCTAATAAATGTCAAAAAAGTATAGGCTGTAAGCTCAATGTGTGTAAAGAAGAACCGTTTCATTTCAAAATTACTTATTTCTTTTGGCACAAATAAAGGACTTTTGCTGATTTATAACCTAAAAAAGCGCAAAACAGTTTGTCCGTTTTACGCTAAAAGACAAAAGAAAGTTTTTAGATTCCAAGCTTTTCTTTCATATAAGCTACATCGGTTGATTTACCGGTATAAAGTTCGATGGCAATGAGGGCTTGGAAAAGCATCATGCTTAAACCATTATAGATTTTTTCCACTCCCGCCTCTTTGGCTTGCTTCATCATCACTGTTTCTCTAGGAGCATAGACAGTATCCGTAACGATAAGATCGGGTTTGAAGAAAGATCCATCAGGAATGTTGGAAAGATCTTCAAGAGGATGCATTCCGACACCCGTAGCATCGCAGAAGATGTCCGCTTCATGCATTTTCTTTTTGAGCAACTCTAAGTCAGCTAAATCGTGCATGGAAGCTTTACAATCGGTATTTTCGTTAATGATATCCACAATTTCTTCGCCACGATCATAAAATTTATCTTTAATGTTGAAAATAGCGATTTCACTCAAGCCATCTAAGGCTCCTCGAACCGCAATGGCTGTCGCAGCTCCACCTGTACCGATCAAAACCATCTTCATTCCTTTAAAGTCGATACCTTCTTCTTTAATGCCTTGCCAATAGCCCATGCCATCGGTATTGTAGCCTTTTAAATAGCCAGTCACTTTACCATCTTCATCGCGTTGATTGACAACCGTATTGATGGCTCCGCAAAGGCGGGCTGCATCGTCTACTTCATCTAAGTATTGATGAACAACCGTTTTATTTGGCATGGAGATGTTGGACCCCAGCATCCGTAAGGCACGAATGGCTTCTACGGCAGCAGGAAGAGAATCATTGTCCACTTCAAAGGCAAGTTGTACGACATCATCACCATTTTTGTCATAGGCCAAGTTATGGGTAGAAGGAGATTGGGAATGGCGAATTGGATAAGCCATTAATCCAACGAGTTCAGTGTGACCAGTAATGTTTGGCATTGGTTGAGTCCTCTTTTTCTATTCTTTTCTTTTTCAAGGAGTTGATCCCCAAACCCAAAGAGAAGGACTTCTCTTTAAATCGAGGGAAAAAAGTTTATTTTAATTCGGAAATGGGATCCATATCTAAGTAGCCTTCAGATTCTAAAACATTTAGAATGGCTCGTCCTTCCATTGTGCCTTCAATAATACGACGAGCACGAATGGAGTCTCCAATGGGATAGACATAAACGCCTTCTGGTTCAAATGTTTCTTTAATCTGCTCTAAGATCGGATTATTGGAACGCATTCCAAGGCAGTTAAACCCAAGATCAAAAGGAATCTCTTTAATCTCCCCATCAGGTGTTTTGACCACAAAGGCGTTTTCCTTGACTTCTTGTAAGGCCGTACGCACATATTGTTTGACACCGTATTTTTCAAACGTTTCATTCATAGAACACTTCGTCACCGGATCGGCAAGCATTCCGATTTGAGGAAGCATATCGATGATGGTGCACTTTGCGCCTCTAGGGGCGAAGTATTCAACCACATCCAAGCCAACAGATCCTCCTCCTACAACGACTACTTCTTTATCTTTGCAGAATTCTTCAGGATATTCGCCATTTTGGTAGTTTTTGATCATACCAAAGATATCATGGACGTTACCTGCCGCTAAGTTTTCTTTCAAGCCTTTGATGGGAGGAGCAAGAGGAACAGAACCCGTCGCATTGACAATAATGTTGGGCTTGAATTGCTTGATATTGTCGATCGTCGCTTCGGTATTTAGGAAAATGTAGAGATTATCTAAGCGAGAAGCACGCTCTTGGAGATATTTTGGGAAATCTTTCATGCGGGTTTTGCTAGGTAAATCGGAAATAAAGGACGATAACCCACCTAAATGATCGCTCTTTTCAAGTAAGAAAACGTTACATCCGACTTCTGCTGCCGTACAAGCTGCTTCAAGACCTGCGGTTCCTCCCCCTACAACCACTACATTGCAATTTTTATTGACGTGTAGTTTCTTGTAAACATCTCCTTCGGGAACGGCAGGATTCACGGTACAACGAATGGGGCGATTGACACCGATTCGATTTCCCGCACATCCTACATTACAGGAAATGCATTTGCGTAAAAGATCTTCTTCGCCATTTTCAATCTTTTTTACCCATTCTGGTTCCGCAATTAAGCCACGACCCATTCCTACGATGTCCACATCGCCGCTTTCTAATATTTTTTCTACGACTTCTGGATCACGATAGTTACCAGGGTTCATGACAGGCTTGCCAAACTTATCTTTAACAGCGCGTGCCATGTAACTTCTCCAGCCATCAGGGAGATAATTGGCATCGATTTGATATTGTAGACTTGGATTCAACCCGCAAGATACATCATACATATCGACAAATTCATCAATATACTCTAAGTATTCCAACGTATCTTCTAGCGTGTTGCCGCCAGGAACGCGTTCTTCTGCCGAAATACGTACGATGATCGGGAAGAAAGGGCCGACTTGTTTGCGCACTTCTTCTAATACCATTCGAGGAAAGCGCATCCTATTTTCCACCGAACCGCCAAATTCATCCGTACGATGATTGTAATAAGGGGAGATGAATTGGCTTAATAAGTAGGAGTGTCCACAGTGAATCTCAACGGCATCAAAGCCAATATCTTGGGCGCGTTTTGCTGCTTCTCCATATTTTTTTACAGTATGCTCAATTTCTTCCCGCGTCATAGGACGAGGCGTTTCTCCTCCTACCTTGGTAGGAACATCTGAAGAAGAGATAGTAGGCACGCCTGTCCGTGCAGAAGAAGCCGAAGCCCCTGCATGGTTAATCTGAATCGCTACAGTTGAACCACTTTTATGCAACGTTTCGACCAATTGGTAGAAGCGAGGCATAAAGCTGTCATGGTCAATGCGGATTTGACTGGTTCCATTGGACCCTACCGGATAGTCCACATTGGCATTTTCTAAAATGATAAGACCAACACCGCCTTTTGCCCGTTGGTTGTAATAGTTCATGTGACGAGGGCTCATTTCTCCACTGGTCTCACCATAGTTTGTGCCCATAGGAGTCATAGCGATACGGTTTTTAATTGTGGTGCGTTTGATTGTAAGAGGCTCAAAAATTTTGGGATATTTCTTTTTCATATTCATTGCTTATTGTTCCTTATCAAAATTTCTTTCCCTGTAAAGTTTTAAACTCTCTTGTTTGTGACATCTCAATGATAAACGCAAGAGGACCCCCTAGGAAACAAAAAATTTAAAATACCTTTGGAGGTAGGCTGATTTTAAACATCTAAAAGATGGTTATAGATCAAATCATTTTCAACGAAGTGAATAAATCGAGATATCCCTGGCAGTCGTTTGTTCTCCTCTTTCCAAAACATATCGATTTCAAAGGAAGGCGTGACTTCGGCTAAAGAATGAATATGAATTTGGTCTGTATCGTGCAATTCATCGTTTTCAAGCATTAAAGCGACCCCTAAATTTTGGCCTACTAAAGAGCATAGAATGTGTTCATCGCCTCCTTGGGCCACAAAATGAGGATTCATCTGATGCTGAGTGTAGAAATTTTGTAAAAAGTCATACATAAAAGAAGTTCGATCGTAACCAATCATGGGATATTTCGTAAGCTGTGCTAAAGAGATCACTTTTTCCTGAGTCAACGGATGATTGAAAGGAAGAGCGACCACGAGGTTTAAAGAAAAGATCTTCAAGCGATGCAAATCCACCGGATAAGCGATTGAAGGGACGTAAAAGCCAAATCCAACATCTAATTCTCCTTGTTGAAGGTGTTGAATCATTTGGGCACTCGATTCTTGATGTAAACGAAACGAAACCGTTTCGTTTTTAGGATTCTTTAAAAAGCTATGTAAACAGGTGGGAATAAAACGTTTGGCCAGTGGAAAAACATATCCTAAATCAATCCTTCCTCCTCCAGAAACGATGTCTTCCATCGCTTCAATCGCTCCTTGATAAGTGGATTCAATGTCATAAGCCCGTTCTAAAAAAAGATGACCTGCTTTTGTCAATACAATTCCACGTCCCCGCTTTTCAAAAAGTGGAGTTTTTAATTCCTCTTCCAAAAGAGCCATAGAACGCGAAAGAGAAGGTTGACTGATATGTAAAGCATTTGCGGCCGAATGATAATTTTCAAAGCGAGCAATCGTGACAAAGTAGTGAATTTGATTGAGGGTCATCCAGTTTCCATCCTTTCTAAAGCACAACCAGTTGAGCTGTTCTTTTTGTAATTGATCATCGATTTTTCTTATAAAAGTTTGAATTGATAGCTTTAGGGTATTAAATACATCATTTTAAAGTATTTGACCAGCCTTAAAAAAATAAGATATATTCAGAAAGCCAATCAAAGAAAGCGCAATCACTTTGATGACACTTTAAATCTTTTGTTTGTGACGATTCAAAAGAACCTTTTGTCTTTGAACAAAAGCCCAATTTGAAACAGAACTAAAGTCTTTTGGAGTTCACACGTTTTTGTTCAGGGAAGGAGAATCTCTCCCTGTTTTTGTGTTCTTATTACGCAAGACGTTTACGTCTTGATCTTTGAATAATGTAGATGTCTTGTTTTTAAAAGACGTGTCCTTTCCGGAAGGCTTGGAAAGGAATGTTATGAACAAGAAATACTTCCCAAGTGCCATGATCATGTATCTCAACTATTTTATTCATGGCATTGGCTGCTCAATCCTTGGCCAAGCTCTTATTAAAGAAGCACTTGCCACTTCTTGGGGCGTAGCAGCGATGCAGATTACGGCTATTTCTGCAGCGCTTGGATTGGGTCGATTGATCGCTTTACCTTTTGCAGGACCGTTGTCCGATAAGTTAGGACGCCGCATTTCTACTGCAATTGGGTCTGCTTGTTACGCTATATTCTTATTTGGTTTAGCATTCGCCTTTAACATGGGCACAGGTGGAGGCTATCAAATAGCTTATGTATGTGCCATCATTGGTGGAATTGCCAATTCCTTCTTGGATACAGGTATCTACCCTGCCGTAGCGGAAATTATCTATCAAGCACCATCTGTGGCCACTATGGGAATTAAGTTTTTTATCGCCATTGGTCAAATGTTAGTGCCTTTCTTCTTAGGCATTACTGTTGGAGTAACCGCTGGTGGTTTAGTGACGTACAACAAGCTTTTCTACCTCTGTGGAGCAGCTTATTTGATTTTACTGGCTGGAATCTTATTCTTCCCTTTACCAGAAGGAGAAGCGGCCGAGAAGAAGGAAGGTTTGCTTTCTTCTTTGAAACACACCCATTTCTCTTTGGAATCCATTGCCATGATTTTAATTGGTTTTACCTGCACTGGAACCTTCCAGTTGTGGTTGAACTGTGCCCAAAACTTTGCGACCAACGATGCAGGTTGGGCAAATCCTTCCATTATGCAAACTTGGTATTCGGCTGGAACCATTCTTGCTTTAATCGTTACAGCTCTTTTGACACGCAAAGTGAAAGATGTAGTCTTCATTTTGGTTTACCCAATGATTTGCTTAGTGGCTTTGGTTTTAGTGGTTCTTTTCCCCTCCCAATTTATGATGACTCTTGGCTCATTTGTAATTGGTTGGGCAGGAGCTGGTGGTCTGTTGCAAATCGTGACCTCTGTTTGTAACATGATTTTTCCTAAAATTAAAGGAACCGTTACCGCTCTTGTTATGATTGCTTCTTCGCTTTGTAACTATACTTTATTAACTGCTGCTTCTTCTATGAGTGCTTCAAGCGTAATGTGGATGAACATCGTAGTGACCGGTATTGGAGTTTTACTAGGACTCTATGTCAATATGCGCTATGAAAAGATGATTCAAAAAGCCTAGATTCAAAAATTAAAGAAAATAGGCTACTTCTTAAGGATTCAAAACTAAAAAGATATAAAAAGCAGTTCTGTGTCCATGAAGGTAAGCAGATGTTTCTGTTCTAGTGGAAGAAGCAGAAACTAAAAAGCCTGTTCTGATTTGGGAATCTAACTTAGGCCTAAAAGATTTTGCAGTCTGTTCGGATGGCAAGACTTTTAAAAATATCAATAAAACGAATCGTATCAGAAAACTCGAAAAAAGACTGAAACGAGAGCAGAGAAGACTTTCGAGGAAATACGAAAGTCTGAAAAAGTTACCAAATAAAAATACTAAGAAAGGAGAAGCTACTCGACAGAATATCCAAAAACAAAAGCTGAAAGTACAAAAACTTTATCACAAACTAGACTGTATCAGAACGAATCAATAAGGTGAGAACTGGTGAAAACCAAGCCAGCGTGGACTTGAAGATCTGAGCATCAGAGGAGAGGAATAGACATCTTTCAAAGGTCAATGCAGAGCAGAAATTGTTCGAATTTAGAATAAAGATAACTGCAAAATGCAAGGAATCAAGGAATATAGTATTGAACTACGGTTTGTTGACCGATTTTATCCATCAAGCAAAACCTGTCTGTGGGTTAATTTGAATAGACCGAACATATTCTTCAATGCGGATACACCATAGACAGAGATTTCAATGCAAGTCTGAACCTTAGAGATTGTCTGACTTATCAGAGTGTCTAACAAAGTAAAGTATGTACGTAGGCTGGGAATTAACGCTTGTGGACTGTAGAAGAGCTTGTGAGTAGGTTGTTATAATCGAAAACATACAGGAAGAAGCAGGAATTTTCTCAATATTAGGTATTTTTGTCCATATTTCGAGTAGCAGTTTTGACAAGATGGATCTTGTCAATTTAACCTTATGAATCCTGTTATTGTCCGTGGTTTAGAAATTGGTACTGGTCAACCCAAAATTATTGTACCCATTGTTGCCGTAACGAAAGATGAAATTCTGGCTGAAGCCGCTACTTTTAACGAATTACCCGTTGATGTAGTGGAGTGGCGGGTAGATTGGTTTGAGGGCGTAGAAGACTTCAACCAAGTGAAAGATGTATTGGCTAGCCTTCGCGAAGTGCTTGGAAACACCCCTCTTTTGATGACTTTCCGTACTTCTAAAGAAGGTGGCGAACGCTCCATTGAAGCCCAAGCTTATGCAGATCTCAATATCGATGCAGCCAATACCGGCTATGTTGATTTTATTGACGTTGAAATTTTCAGTGGAGATGCTTTGGTCAGTCAAATCATTGAAGCTGCTCATGGAGCCAATGTAAAAGTCATTGCTTCAAACCATGACTTTCATAAAACCCCTGATCAAGCAGATATCGTTTCTCGTTTACGCAAGATGCAAGATATGGGTGCTGATATTCCAAAGATTGCCGTGATGCCTCAAACAAAAGCAGATGTAATCACTCTTTTAGCTGCCACTGAGGAAATGTCTTCTCAATACGCTGATCGCCCCATCATCACGATGTCTATGGGCGGTATGGGCGTAATCAGTCGCGTTTCAGGAGAAGCTTTTGGCTCCGCCATGACTTTTGGAGCGGCTAAGAAAGCTTCTGCTCCAGGCCAAATGGGTGTGCATGATTTAGAAAAGGTTTTAAGTGCAATCCATAAAGCCAGCTAAGTTCTCTTTTAAAAAGGCTAAGCGTTCAGCTTAGCCTTTTCTTATTTCTTTCTCTTTTTTCTTGATAAATATAAAAAGATTAATCCTTCCCAAGAAAGTTTCCCAAATTTTTTTACAATGCGGTAAAGTTTAAAAATTTATACACGAAAGTGGTCTTGAAACTGCTATCATGCAAGTAATTCTTGTGTTTTTCATGGCTCTAAAACTAGAAAGGAGTGCTTCATTTTCGCTATGAAAAAAATTTTAGCATGGCTAAACCAATACCTTGAAGAGGCCCTTCTGGGAATCTTTCTCATCGCCATGACTTTGATCATGGGCATTCAAGTATTTTCCCGATATGTCCTACAAACTTCTCTATCTTGGTCGGAAGAGCTGACTCGTTATCTCTTTATTTGGAGTGGGTTTTTAAGCGTTAGCTATTGTACGAAATTTTGTATTTCGATTAAAATTGAGCAGTTTGCCGCCTCTCTTAACCGCAAAAATCGTGCCATTTTAAAAGTAATCAACCATACCATTGAATTAATCTTCTTTGTGTACATGATTCCCTTTGCTTGGTCGTTTTTTATGACATCTGTTCGCAATGGACAAGTTTCTCCTGCCTTACAAATTCCGATGTATTGGGTTCAAATTGCTCCCTTTGTTTCTTTTGTCTTAGTGTCTATTCGCATTTTGCAGCGATGGATTATTGAATTTAAAGTGGCTTGTGGTCAAAAAGTGTATGATCCAGCTCATCCTGAATACAGTCATCCTCAAAACAATACAGAAAAAGCCGTTATTGAAGCCAATACCCCAGAGGAAGGCTCCTCTGAAGCCAAGCTCGAAAACGAAGAGATCGAGCAGACTAGAGATGTGTTGGGAGGTGAAGGATAATGCAAGTTCTCTTCTTGTTTGTTGTCTTCTTTGTTTTACTCATTATTGCTATTCCTGTCTCCATTTCTCTTGGTATTACTTCGGTATTGCCCTCGATTATGGATCCTTCTTTTACCGTAGGGGCAAAATATCTCATTCGAGCGATGTTTGGAGGCCTCGATTCATTTCCTTTATTGGCCGTACCGATGTTTGTCTTATCCGGAATCTTAATGGCCAAAGGAGGAATTTCAAGACGATTATTTGATGTCTTTGCTTATTTTCTAGGTAAATTGCCAGCTGGAATGCCTTCTGCAGTCATTGTGACCTGTCTTTTCTATGGAGCCATTTCCGGATCTGGACCAGCTACTGTAGCTGCAGTGGGATCTATGACCATTCCCATTTTGACTTCTCTTGGCTATGACATTACCTTTGCTGCCTCTATTGTAGCTGTAGCAGGAGGGCTTGGAGTCATCATTCCTCCAAGTATTCCATTCATCATGTATGGCATGGCTAGTGGGGCTTCGGTGAGCGATTTATTTCTGGCGGGAATTATTCCAGGGATTATTATCGCCTTACTTCTCATTGGATATGCGATCTATCATGCAAAACGATATGGGGAAGATCGCTCTAAAATTGATGCTGAGGTCGATGCTCTTCATGAAAAAGGCCTTTTGCGCGTCTTAAAGGAAAGCTTTTTTGCTTTACTCTCTCCCATTATTATTTTGGGATGCATTTATACCGGAATTGCTTCTCCCACCGAAGCAGCGGTTATTTCAGTGTTCTATGCCTTACTTGTTTCCATGTTGATTTATAAAAGCATTACCTTCAAAGATTTATGGCCGATTTTGACTGAGTCGTTGCGGACGTTTACCCCTATTTTATTCATTTTGGCTACCTCTACAGCTTTTTCACGGGTTTTAACGATTTTACATGTGCCACAACTTGTTTCCGAAGCCATTATCAACAATATCCATAGCCCAGTGCTGATTTTACTTGTCATCAATTTGTTCTTATTATTGGTGGGTATGATCATGGATACCACTCCAGCTATTTTGATTTTGACTCCTATTTTACTGCCGATCATTGAAGCGATTGGCATGGATCCCATTCAATTTGGAGTGATTATGGTTGTCAATTTAGCTATTGGCTTCGTCACTCCTCCTATCGGCGTGAATCTCTTTGTAGCGAGCTCTCTTACTGATGTTCCCATTATGGACCTTTCAAAAAAAGCGATGCCAATGATTGGTCTATTCTTAATTGCGTTGTTATTGATTACCTTTATTCCTCAAATTTCTCTTTGCTTGCTTTAGGGGAAAAGCAAACAAAGAGAAAAGAGAATTTAGAAAGGAAGGTTTATGCTTGCCCAATTCAAAATGCGTTTTGTGGCTTTCTTAACTTGTATGTTAGTGGCTGGCAATCTGGCAGGCTGTTCAAGTAGTGATTCACAAACCTTTGCTTGGCCTTTAGCAACCGCTTCGCCTGAAGATACGGTAACTCAACTGTTTGCCGAAAAATTCGCCGAAGAAGTGAATGAAAAAAGCGATGGCCGTATGAAAATTGAAGTGTATCCCAACTCTACTTTAGGTGGAGATCGCGACTTGTTGGAATCCTGTGCCGATGGGGATATCCCTTTCTTGGTCCAGAACACCGCTCCTCAGGTTACGTTCATGAAAGATTTAGCGGTCTTTGATTTGCCTTGTGTGTTTGATTCATTAGAGGAGTTAAGAGAAACCATTGATCAGCCCGAATTTCAAGAAGTGGTAGATAAAGTCTACTTAGATGGAGGCTATCGCTTGCTTGGGATGGCGGACCAAGGCTTTCGTATTATGAGCACCAACAAAAATGTTACCTCTTTAGGGGATTTCAAAGGACAAAAGATTCGGACAATGGAAAACCCCTATCATTTACGCTTTTGGGAAGCTCTTGGCGCTTCTCCTACTCCCATGTCCTTTGCCGAGGTATACATTGGCTTACAACAACACACCATTGATGCACAAGAAAATCCTTATGAAGTCATTGTTTCCAATCGGCTTTATGAACAACAAGATTACATGGTGGAAACCAATCACTTACCGCACTTGTTGACATTGATCACCAATGAAGAGTTTTACCAAAGCTTATCGCTTGAAGATCAAAAAATTATCGATGAAGCTGCGCAAGTTGCGGTGGAATATGCTCGTCAAATGTCTGATGAACGCATTAGTGAGCGCATCGCAACCATTGAACAAAGCGGTAGTCAAATTGTCGAACTTGATGAAGCCACTCGGGATGCGATTCGTGAGAAGTCTTCAAGTGTTTATACGCTCATTCAAAATTCAATCGATCCAGCACTCTATGAAGCATATATGAATTCTTAAAGAAATTTCCACAAGAAAAAAGAAAGCCTAGACTCAGGTCTAGGCTTTTTATTTTTATATAGAAACATAAATTTTAATGGATAGAGTCCGCAATAAGCTCTATAAGTGTTTTCCCAGTAGAGTGACCATTTTTAACTTTATCTAAGGCATCATTTACATTCTCTAATGTATAAATACTATCAATTGAAGTGTTTAAAGGATCTGAGGGGGAAAACATGGTATTGAGAAGACTAAGCTGATCTCCATTTTCTTGAACAAATAAGAAATCATAAGTTTGATCCTTTTTGGCAGCTAAGCGATCTAATTTTCTTCCCGCTATCGAGAATAAAAATTTTTTCCACCACGAAAGATGCATTCGATCTGCGAAACGACCATTGGGCAGACCCCGTAAGGAAACCAGATGACCACCTCTTTTAAGAATTTGGAACTCTTGAGGTAAAGCGTTCATGCCTAGAGTATCCAATACACAGTCCACATCGTGAACAGTTTGGGAAAAATCTTCCTTTTTATAATCAATAAAGCGATCGGCTCCAAGTTTTAAAACACGATCTTCATTCTTCCCGCTTCCGTTGGTAATCACATAAAGACCTAATCGATGCGCAATTGGAATCGCCATAGCACCCACGCTGCCTGTTCCTCCCGAAATGAAAATCGTTTGTCCAGCTTTTACTCCCATCAATTCAAAAGCTTGCATCGCCGTCAAAGCTGTTAAAGGCACGGTAGCAGCTTCTTTAAAATTCATGTAAGAAGGAATGAGACTAGCTGAAGATGCAGGCACGGCGATATATTGGGCAAAGGCTCCTGGTTGTTTTAAAGGAGTCCGTCCATAGATGCGATCATTTACTTTAAAGGAATGGACTTTAGAACCCACTTTAACGACTACACCAGAATATTCATTTCCCATAATGAGAGGAACAGGATAATCAACAAGTAATTTTACTTCTTTACGAATAATCATATTGTCAAGAGGATTAACCGCTGCATAGTAAACCTGAACCAAAATTTCGTCTGGTTTAAGCTCAGGAATAGCGACATCTTTTATAACCAGTTGAGATCCTTTTTTATCATAATGTTCTAAAACGGCTGCTTTCACAATTTATTCCTTCTTTCTTTTTCTTGATTGATCTGATAACGCATTTGATCAATACAATCTTGTAAAGTTTGCGTTTGAAGCCAATTTTCAGCGGCCTGATCGAGATGAAAAAAGATGGTGTTTAAAGTAGGTTGAATATAGGCTCCTACCATACAGGTATCATTGGAATTTTTATGAATCGCAAAGAGATGAAACCGTTTGATTTCCATTGCGGCTTGGGCAATATCCCAAAGGGTAATTCGATTGGGAGATTTTAATAAAGAAAATCCAGAAATCCCTTTATGGCTTTGAATAAGACCATTTTTTTTGAGCGAACTCGCCAATTTGCGAATATAACTAGGATTGGTTCCAATGCTTTGAGCAATCTGAGAAGAACTCATAGGTGTTGGAGATTCACTTATAAGAATTAAAAAATGAATGGCGCTTGCAAAGCGAGTATCCAAACTCATTTTCCCTTTCTCCTTTACATATACTTGTATTAAATACAAGTACATCTTAATTCTAAAAAATGATTCTATTATGCCTAAAAAAAAATCATTGCTTTGAGAAGCAATGATTTTTCGTATCTTAAAGAGAAAGATCAGCTTGAGAAGGTGGTTCTTTTCCAAAGAGCCTTTGAATTCCTTGATAAGCAACCACAACTCCTAAGCCTAGCAACAAAATCGCAAAGATGAGTTGAAGAACAAAACCAATCGAGAGCGATCCAGTTACAAATTGTTTGCCAAGCGAGTAAATTGTTACGGAAAGAGCGGTAAATGTTACAGCCATCATAAAGAACATCGGAATGTACATCATTCGTCCCTCACGAGATGTCTTTTTCATAAAGACTGCACACGCGACTAAAGCCAATACCGATAACAATTGGTTAGCCGACCCAAACAAAGGCCAAATTTCCGCATAGCCAATTTCAGAAAGCCCATAAGCCAAAGCCAAGGTAATGATGGTAGAAAAGTACTTATTCTGCATTAAGCGAGAAAAAGCAGAGGCATTTTTTCCCTCTGGATCATCCGTATCCATGAAAAGTTCTTGAAAGGACAATCGGCCAATACGAGCTACTGAATCTAAAGAAGTTAAAGCAAAAGCGCTAACGGCCAAGTTAATCAAAGTAAAGGAAAGCGAATAAGGCAATCCTATACTGGTTAAGAAGTTAGCAATAGCTCCTGCAAAAATTTGGGGTTGGGTCGTCAATCCAGCCGCGGCTGCTTCCCCATCCGCAAAACTAGCTACCGCAATCAAAGCCAACACCGCCAACATACTTTCCATGATCATAGCACCATACGAAACAGGAAGCATATCCTTTTCATTTTTAATCTGCTTACTCGCCGTGCCAGAAGAAACCAAGGAATGGAAACCGGAAACGGCTCCACAAGCAATGGTAACAAACAAAATAGGAAACAGCATTTGGTCATTGACGTGAAAGCCATTAAAAGCGGCTAAATTGACATCTGGATTAGAAGCAAAGACACCAACAATCGCCCCTAAAATCATAAATACCAATAAATATGAGTTTAAGTAATCACGAGGTTGTAAAAGGGCCCAAACAGGAACTACACAGGCGATTAAAATGTAAATAAAGATAATCACCAACCAAGTGGATTGAGTGATGTAAATGGGAAATTCAAGACCAAGCCATACGGAGATGACGAGCATCAAGAGGGCAAGGCTCGTATTGATCCAGCGATTTAACTTCGCATAGCGTAAGATAAATCCTAAGGCAACCGCATTGACGATAAACAACATACTCGTTGAAGCGACCGCTCCATTGGCAAAGACAGTGGTGGTAGCGCCATTTTGACTGGTGGTAAAGCCATTAAAGGTACTAGCCACGACATCGGCAAATGCGGCTACGACTAAAATGCAAAAGAGCCAACAAAATAATAAAAAGAGCTTTTTGCCAACTTTTCCAATGTATTTTTCAATAATAAGGCCAATTCCATGTCCATCGGACTTTACGGATGCATACATGGAAGCATAATCTTGGACAGCTCCAAAGAAAATGCCTCCGATTAAAACCCATAAAAGAACAGGAACCCACCCAAAAATAGCAGCTTGAATCGGGCCATTAATTGGGCCAGCTCCCGCAATTGAAGCAAATTGATGTCCAAAAACCACAGGAGTATCGGCTGGAACATAGTCCACGCCATCTTCTTGCGTATAGGCGGGGGTTTTTGCAAGTGGATCAATGCCCCATTTCTTTTCGAGCCAACGGCCATAAATGAAATAGCCAGCAGCTAAGACCACAATGCTGATGACCATCAGGGTAATTCCATTCATTTGATTTTAGGCTTATTTGCCCAAAGCCTCCTTTCATTGTTCTTTTTTCACCCAAGGAATGGTTTTATTGGGATGGTTTTGTTCTACCAAAACAAGAAAAAGAACTCAATAACTCATTTTCAAAGATCGAATCCAAGCGCTCATTCTTAGAGGAAAAGAGAACAAAGCGCCTTGTTTTTGGCGTAAAGTGTCAAAATATGGCAAAAAGCCAGTGGTTACTGGCTTTTGAAAAAGAGCTTAAAAGTTCTCTTTTGAATATTTGGCTTTAAGACCTTGATGGCTTTGACGCAAAGCGAGTTCTTTATCTATTTCATTGGCTACGATGGTTTTTTTTATCGTCCAAAGAGGAGCCAATAAATCTTGGGCTAAACCATCTCCTGTTACCCGCTCAATGATGATATCTCCAGGTAAGATCTCTAATTGATCTACGACAATTTGAACATATTGATTTAAAGAAAGCGGTTCAAAAGGATGAAATTGCCACATCTTTCCTAACCGAGAATTTTTTAAAAGGTGTAACATGTGAATTTTGATGGCTTCTGGATGAATTTTCGCTACAAATTGAGCCGTTTCCATCATCTGTTCATGGCTTTCATGAGGAAGGCCATTGATGATATGAATACAGCACTTTAATCCATACCGTTTACAAAGCTGGACGGCTTTTTCCACATCTTCTTTGGTGTGACAAAGATTCATCATTTGAGCTGTCGCTTGATGAATGGTTTGTAAGCCAAATTCAAGCCATGTTTCTTTTCTCCATTTTTGTTGCATCTTAGCAAGCCAAGACACAGTGCATTCATTCACACAATCGGCTCGGGTAGCAATGGAAAGCGCACTGACCTCTGGATTTTCAAAAAAAGGGGTGTACAGTTCTTTTAAAATGGGTAAAGGCGCATAAGTATTGGAAAAGGATTGAAAATAAGCCATTCCTAAAGCATTAGGCCACTTCTGTTGGGCCCGTTTTAAATTTTTCGTATATTGAATGGCTAAGTCATCTTGGGCGGCTAAAATGGAATCTCCACTCCCAAGGGAAGAACAAAAGGCGCATCCTCCTATCCCTTTTGTCCCATCGCGGTTTGGACAAGTAAAATTGGCATTCAGGGGTATTTTGGCTAATTTTTGCCCATACTTCTTTTTCATGGCATAGGAAAAAGTATGGTAGCGCTTATTGGTGTCACTCCAAGTAAAGGGATTGTCCAAGACTTGATTCATCCTCATTTTCTCCTTGTTAGACCATTTCATTTGTTTGATGTTTTGTCGGATTAAAGAGTACGCCCTACCACTTTAGCAATTGCTCGCGCTTTGGATACCAAATCGGCATACTTTTCTGGTTTAAGCGATTGAGCCCCATCGCTCCAAGCATGGGCAGGATCAGGATGAACTTCAATGATTAAACCATCCGCACCCGCTGCAATGGCTCCTAAGGCTTGGGCTTCGACTAAACGCCAATCTCCAGCGGCATGGGAAGGATCAATAATCACGGGAAGATGTGTTCTTTCTTTTAAAATAGGAATTACCGCCAAATCCAAAGTATTCCGAGTGTATTTTTCAAAGGTACGAATGCCTCGTTCACAAAAGATCACATTCGGATTGCCTTCCGCCATGATGTATTCGGCGGCCATGATCCACTCTTCAATGGTATTGGCCAGCCCCCGTTTTAAAAGAACAGGTTTTTTAGTTCGACCGACTGCTTTGAGCAAATCAAAATTTTGCATATTGCGCGCTCCAATTTGGATGATATCCACATTGTCTATAAATTCATCCAGATGCTCTGCACTCATCAATTCGGTCACGATGGGTAATCCTGTTTTTTCTCGGGCACAGACTAAAGCCTCAATTCCTGTCGTTCCCATTCCTTGAAAGGAGTAAGGGGAAGTTCGAGGCTTATAGGCTCCTCCTCGCAACATATCCGCTCCTGCTTTGAGTACCTCTCCTGCTGCTTCACAAATGGCTTCTTCTCCTTCTACGGCGCAAGGACCAGCAATCATAACGATCTTTTGGCCTCCAATTTGAATGCCATTGACATCCACAATCGTATCTTCGGGATGAAACATGCGATTCGCCAATTTATAAGGTTGGGCCACCCGTTGAACATTGAAGACAATGGGATTGGCTAAAATGGAGCGTTCATCAAGAGAAGCCGTATCGCCCACTAATCCAAAAACGTCATAATTTTCCCCAATAATTTGCGTGATTTTTAAACCGCGATCCTCTAAAGAGCGAAGCAATTCTTCGACTTCTAATTTAGGTGCAGTTTTTTTCAAAGTAATAATCATAAGATTCCTTTCCCTGCTTTTTCATGAAGTATCAAAAATCAGAATACACAACTTTTTAAGCCTTGATTCTTTTCCTTCATTCTCATCACATTTTTATCCATTTTTTGGCTTAATAAGGCTTTAAATTGTCTAAAATAGTCTAACTTTGACGAAAAATAAAGGAATAGATAAAATGAAATTAACCCCTAAATTTTTCCTTATTCAAGGCAAAATTGAATCATCTTTAGTTGTTCTTGGGCTTCAAAACGAGGAGTTCTTTGGTCGCTTTTATATCTTGTTTTAAAGCTTTGGACAGCATTTCTGGAAACGGAGTGGCATTTATGAAAATTAATATTGTTGGAAAGAATTTTACGGTACCTAAGCCCCTTGAAAACCGGATCGAAAAAAAACTCAAGGGCCTTGACAAGTACTTTTTGATCGGAGAAGAAGATACCGCTAAAGTACTTTTGACCTCGTACCCCTCCAAACAGAAAATTGAGGTCACCATTCCAACGAAATTCGCCATCTTACGAGCGGAAACCAGCGATACGGATCCTTATAATGCGCTCGATAAAGCGATTGAAAAGCTTAAAGATCAAATTCGTCGTCAAAAAACACGCTTAGCCAATCGTAAAGATGCTTCTCCTTTGTATGAAGCGTTTTTAGATGTCGAAATTCTTGAGCCAGGTGAAGAAGATGAGATCGTAAAAACCAAAACGATCGTTCCTGAAAAGCTTTCTTTAGATGATGCTATTGCAAAAATGGATCTTCTTGGACATCGCTTCTTCATTTATACCGACGATGAAACCAATAAAATTGCGGTGGTTTACTGTCGCAACGATGGTGGCTATGGATTGATTGAAACCGAATAAATATCGGTTCTCTTCCATCTTCTCTTTAATTATTTTGGCTATTTTGGCTTTCACTCTCTCAATCGAGAGAGTTTTTTTGATTAAAAGAGATAAAAATTTCTAAGAACAAAATTTTTTATAAAAATATTCAAATCATGAATAATCAAAGCGATTGAGAATTTAAAGAATGTTTTTTAAAGCCCATTTTTTACGATAATCTTTAAATTAAGGATAAGATGGAAAGGGGAGAGTCTAAAAGGCTTTTCTCAAAAACTTAAAGAATTGGTGGAAAAAAGTTAATTGAGTTTCGATAAAGAATTTGAAAAACTTCTCAAAAGTTTTTCAAATTGAAATATGGCATTTTTTCAAAAAAATGTGCCGAGGTCTAGTTCCTTTGGTCTTTTCATGGGATGATCTTTAAGGAATCTTAAATACATCCAAGTCTATTTGGTTGAGGAACCAAGTAGGCGTCCTGTCATGCTCATATCGTCACCTTTAAAATGAACTCCTTTGATTTGAGAAGAATGAAACTTGTTTTTTTTATGAAGAAGAAAGGAGTAATTGGTGGTGAAAGTTTTTGATCTAACTTGAAACGATGCCTATCGCTTTTTCTTAGGGATTGGGATTAGGTTGTTTGGCCAAAAGGCATGATATGATAGTATACAGCCGATAGAGGAGGGTTTCTTTCATGGGATTCATGGATAAAATCAAAGCATTCGTTGAACCGGATGACGATGATGAAGAAGAATACGAAGGCGAAGAGGAAATTATCGACGAGCCTATTAGTCACAACACACGCGTTTCCTCTGCACCAGTGCGCAATACACCAACAACTGCCACCTACGAAACCAAGACCAACAATGGCCCTGCCCCTCTTGACGAGAAAACAAAAATGGTTTTGTTTGAACCAAGAAGTTTTGGGGAAGCAGAAGTGGTTGGATCTCGTTTGAAGGAAGGCCGCGCTGTCGTTGTCAATTTGCATAAATTGGATCGTGAATACGCCCAACGTACGATTGACTTTTTGTCAGGAGTGGTATTTGCGTTGGATGGAAATGTGCAGAAAATAGGAGCTAATGTCATTTTGTGTTATCCAAGTGATATCGGGGTAGCTGGAACGATTAACTTTGGGAAATCCGATGATGACGATCATGGTGCTGAATAGTCAATGAGAAATTTAAATACCGGAAATGAGCAATTTTCTCGAATCGTTAAAAACGGCATTGATCGTTGGCAACGCTCTGGAGTCCTGCTTGTGACCGGTTTTTTATCACCCACAAAGCAAGCGCTTGCAAAAAACTTGTGCAAAAATGTTCCTTATCGTTTGGAGGGAGGAAGACCCCAAGCTCTTCGCGCCCGATTGATCATTGGCGAAAGGGAATGGGAAGACTCTGTTGTGGGGGCTTTGCAGGCGCACTATGAGGGATCGAGAGAGTTGAGCCATCGCGATGTGCTTGGCGCTTTGATGCATGCTGGCTTAGAGCGGGAGACAATTGGGGATATTATTTGTGAGCCAAATCGTATTACGCTTTTATGTTTGCCAAATTTGATTCCTTTCATCCAACAAGAAATTCGTTCGATTGGACGAATCGATTTGTATTTTGAAGAGTGCGATCCTACATCTTTACCTCAACCAAGCTTTGAACCGCTCCAAGTGAACGTGGCAAGTCTTCGAGCGGATTGTATAGTGGCGGCTTTAGCGCACTGTTCTCGTAGTCAAGCCAAAGAGTGGATTGACCAAAAGCTCGTAAAAGTCAATGATGAAGTTCTTGAATCCGTGAAACCCTTGTGCCATAATGACGACATATCTGTCCGAGGAATTGGAAAATTCTGTTTAGGTGAAGTCCTCAATCATACCAAAAAGGACAGACTTGTTGTCAAAATTCTCAAATATCAATAAAGGCCATGACAAAGACGCGTCCATATTGAAAGGATTCAAGAGAGCAGCAGGATGGTGCAATGCTGTATGAAAGTCGATAAGGAACATCACTTTAAAGCCGAAGTAGGGAAAAAAGCGAACTCGTGTTCTATTTCTTTTTTTTTAGGGAATTCTTAGAGAAATGTCTTCCCAGCTAATGCTCACAAAGAGGAAAAGAGAACAGAAAAAAGTCAACTTCAAGTACTTCCTTCCGGATCCAGCCCGTTAGCTGTAAGTGCTCCATTTTAAAGATGGGGAAAAAAGGTGGTACCGCGCATTGTCGTCCTTGTTTGAGGACGGCTTTTTTTTTGAACCATTTGGCTCAGCTTTTTTGGCCTTTATTCTTTGTTTTGCTATTGAGAAAAAATAAAGACCTTTTTTTGATACAACTCTTTAAAGTTAGGTCTTTACTATTTTTCCTAAGTCCATAGTTTAAGATAAGAAAGGTAGAAAAAATGGATTATAAAGATACCCTTCAAATGCCCAAAACGAGCTTTGAAATGCGTGGAAATCTTCCTAAAAAAGAACCAAAATTTCAAGAACGTTGGGCGGAAATGAATCTCTATGAAAAAATGCTTGAAAAACGCGAAGAGGCTATGCCCTTTGTCCTTCACGATGGACCTCCTTATGCCAATGGAGACATCCATTTGGGACATGCATTAAACAAAGTTTTAAAAGATGTCATCAACAAATCAAAATTCATGCAAGGCTATCAAGTTCCTTACATTCCAGGTTGGGATACTCATGGATTGCCCATCGAGACGGCTGTCACTAAACTTGGCTATGATCGCAAAAAGATTGGCGTTCCAGAATTTCGTAAAATTTGTCATGACTACGCTTTAGAACAAATCGATCGTCAGCGCAAAGGCTTCTTATCTCTTGGAAGCATCGGAGATTACAAGCATCCTTATGAAACATTAACTCCAGATTTTGAAGCGCGCCAAATCGAAATCTTTGGCAAAATGGCTAGTGATGGACTCATTTATCAAGGCTTAAAACCGGTCTATTGGTCTCCTTCGTCCGAATCCGCTTTAGCGGAAGCAGAAGTTGAATACAAAGATGTCACTTCTCCTACTATTTTCGTCAAATTTCCTGTCAAAGATGGCAAAGGAAAACTCGATGAAAACGATGCTTTCGTGATCTGGACCACTACTCCTTGGACTATTCCTGCCAATCTAGGAATCAGCGTGCATCCTCGCTATCATTACGCACGCGTAAAAACAGATAAGGGAAATCTCATCGTTTTAGATAGTCTTGTAGAACCCTTGATGAAGCAATTTGGCATTGAAAATTATGAAGTGCTTGAAACCATTTCCGGCAAAGAGCTAGAATACATGACCGCTCAACATCCTCTCTATCCTGAAGTAGAGTCTTTAGTGATGGTTGGAGAGCATGTAACCGCAGATTCCGGTACTGGTCTAGTTCATACAGCTCCTGGCTTTGGTATGGATGACTTTTTAATTGGTAAACAATATGGTCTGCCTATTTTTGTCAACGTCGATGCGCAAGGACGCATGATGGAAGCGGCTGGGCCTCGCTTAGTGGGCAAAACGACTGATCAAGCCAACGCCATTGTGATTGATTGGCTCAATGAAAACGATGCTCTCCTTGCTCGTCAAGACATCACTCACTCTTATCCACACGATTGGCGTACTAAAAAACCGATCATCTTCCGTGCTACGGTCCAATGGTTTGCTTCCATTGATAAAATTCGTGATCAGCTTCTCGAACAAATTCATGCGGTGGATTGGGTTCCTAGCTGGGGGGAAGGACGGATGCACAACATGATCTCTGATCGTGGAGATTGGTGTATTTCTCGTCAAAGAGCCTGGGGTGTTCCGATCCCTATTATTTATGGTGAGGATGGAACCCCATTAATGGATCCAGTTATCTTTGAACATGTCGCTGAACTGATTCGAAAACATGGGTCAAATGTATGGTTTGAAAAATCGGCTCAAGAACTTTTGCCCCAAGGATATACAAGTGAACATTCTCCCAATGGAAAGTTTACGAAAGAAACGGATACGATGGACGTATGGTTTGATTCTGGAAGCAGCCATACAGGGGCAATGATCGAACGCGGTCTTGGATATCCTGCTGATTTATATTTTGAAGGAAGCGACCAATACCGTGGTTGGTTCAACTCCTCTTTAATCGTGGGAACGGCGATTTATGGAGAGTCCCCTTATAAACAAGTGCTCTCTCATGGATTTGTGATGGATGAAAATGGACGCAAAATGTCTAAATCCTTATGGAATGCCATGGCTCCTTCGGAAATTACCTCTAAAAATGGAGCCGATATTTTGCGGTTGTGGACTTGTACGGTTGATTATCAAGCCGACTGTTCCATGGGGAAAAAAATCCTGAAGCAAGTCTCAGATGCCTATCGTAAAGTACGCAATACATTCCGCTTTTTAGTGGCCAACTTAGATGAAAACCAATTCACGGCTAAGGATCTCATCAATCCAAATGAGCTCTCGAAACAAAATCAATATATCTTGGTGTTATTAGATGAAGCGGTGGATTTGTGCATTAAAGCTTATAACGAATACCGCTTCTCGGATGTGACTTCGACTTTGATTTCCTTAATGACTACTGAGCTTTCAAGCTACTATTTGGATTATGCCAAAGACATCTTGTATTGCGATGCAAAAGACTCTAGAGCGCGTCGAGAAGTTCAAACGGTCTTATACTTAGCTGCTTCTATCCTTACGCGTCTTTGGGCACCCATCTTGGCTCATACGACTGAAGAAATTAACGATCTCTTACATCTTGACGCAGAATCCATTCACTTATCAACTTTTGTGAAGAGTGGATTGGAGATTGATGGAGCTGCTTTAAAGGTGGAAATGGAAAAAGCCTTGGAGTTGCGCAAAGATGTATTAAAAGCACTAGAAGAAGCCAAACAAGAGGGATTATTGAAAAAATCCAACGAAGCTGCTTTAAAAATTCATGCTACTCCTGAAATCAAAGAAGCTGTTGAAACTTTAATTGAAAATCCAGCCCAATGGCTCATGGTTTCAAGTGTGAACTTTACTGATGAAAGCCTCAAACCTTATGACAGCGTAGAAATTGAACTCACTCATGCGAAAGGGCATGTCTGTCCTCGTTGCTGGAATTACATCGAAGAAGAAAATGAAGATGGATTATGTGATCGCTGTACAGCAGTCATGGCTCAAATGAAAGAAGACTAATTTTAAAAGAGGATCGAAGGACGATCCTCTTTTTTTTGGAGTCCTACCCATTCAATTTTTTACAAAGAAAAAAGCTGGTTAAGACCAGCTTTTTAAGGATAAGACTAAGCTTTTTCGAAGTCTTCTTTGCCAGCACCACAAAGTGGGCATACCCAGTCAGCGGGAAGATCTTCAAAGGCAGTTCCAGCAGGAATTCCATTATCTGGATCACCTACAGCGGGATCGTATTCGTAACCGCAAATTGTGCAAACATATTTATCCATGGGAAATCTCCTTTTGTACAAGGTTAAAACTAAATTTCTCCCTTGCTTTGTGTTTAATTTTAGCCCCTTTCCTCTTGGGTGTAGAGTAAAAAACCCAACCTTTTCTTTTAGAAAAAGTTGGGAAGGATAAGCTCTTTTTCATCAATCCTTTTTAAGAGGATTGTTTGAGCGTTACGCTCTCTTTTAGCCCAGAGGTGACATAGACATAAAAGCCTCTAGGCTTTAAAAAGGGTTCTTCCTCAGGAAGATCATCTTTTTCAGCATCAGCAATCCAAATGGCATTCAAACCAATGGATTCACACAGTTTCATTCCTTCTTCAATGCTCATACAAAATAATGCAGTAGACATCGCATCACAATAGGCCGAATCATCATGAATGACAGTAACAGAACGCATCCAAGTACTTGGATAGCCTGTAGTGGGATCAATAATATGGGCATAACGCTTTCCATCTACAATCATATATCGTTGATAATCGCCCGAAGTGACTAAAGAGGTTGGTTTCTCGGTTTCATACATCAACAAAGAATAAGCACTATCTGGATTTTGGATTCCGACTTTCCAAGGCTCACCATCAGGTTTTTCGCCAATTAAAACCACGTTGCCTCCGGCATTTAAAAATCCCCATTGTAAGCCCGCTTCTTCAAGCCGATCTGCAGTGAGTTGAGTCGTATAGCCTTTCGCAATGGCTCCAAAATCAAGAGCGACATGCTCATTTAAAAGCGTCACGGTTTGATTGGCTTTATTGACTTCTACTCCTCCCATAGAACTAGGATTAAGGCTTGCTTGAATGGCTGCCTCACTAGGCAAAGCAGGGGTCTCTGCTTCAAAGGCATCTTTCCAAAGAAAAGTAAGCTTTCCTTGCGCCACATCAAATTTTGGATTTAAAGCATGGGCACGTTGGGCAGTTGTCCATACCGCAAAGAATTTCTCATCCACGCTTGTTGGAACATTCACTCCTGCATTGTTAATGGTAAAAAGACTGTTCTGATCGTCATACTCTTCAAAGGCATCGAAGAGTTTTTTGCATTCATTAAAAGTGTCTTGGACAATTTGAACGTATTGATTGAATTCTGTTTCCGAACAAGTGGTTTTAAAGGTAACCGGCGTATCAAATCCCACATCGGTAAGCGTAATGGTACGACTCATCACTTCACTCCCCGCTTTTTGCGGAGCGCGCATATACATTAGGACACAAACACATAACACCACAACACAACAACCTAAGGCAATCCAGCCTTTAATGGAGGAATGCTTAGGGGATGAAGGGTGTGTAGAAGGGGTTGGATCTGCATTGGATTGTAAATTATTGGCCATAAAGAACTCCTTAATATTTTTCTTTATTTTAACCTTAAGAAAGAAAGCGGAAAACCAAAACACCAAAGCACATGCTTTTACCTCTTTCTTGAAAAAACATGAAATAAAATCGAGTATTGAAAAATCCTATATTTTAGGAAAACATTTCTAAAAAATATCGCTTGTGCTTGCCAATTGTGGAAAAAATATGGGAAAAGTTTGATTTTAGGAATCGGGGTGTTCTAGAATTTGGACTGACTTGAACTGAAAGGAAAGAAAATTATGTCATTTTTATTAGGGCCTATGTGTCAGCACATCCCTGGTAGAAAAGGTCTGACCGACTTTAGCGACGTGAAAGATTTAATGCCTCAAAAAGAAGTCTACATTCCTCTTTTTGCGGGTAACAATTCCGTTGT
>CAYTMK010000008.1:0-48049 GCA_964438885.1 uncultured Erysipelotrichaceae bacterium
CTTTAGAAGCGGTATTTAAAGAAATAAGTTCACTTGTTCCATCGGCCTTCTTTTGCCCAATAACAATCACTTCTCCTGGTTGAACTTCCTTTTGCAACGATAAAGGAGAAAGATCGGCGTTTTCGTTGGTCCCCTTGGCTTCATTGATCAAATCTTGAATATTGGCTCCATTTTTCAAGGTATAAATTCCCGGCTCAATGACCGCTCCTTTAATTTCCGCTTGAATGGTATCCGGTGCTTGGCGCTCTAAAGAAATCGGTGTCATACGGCCTAACATCGAAATTCCAAAGAGTGTTCCAAAAATTAAAGCACCCGTATATCTTTGAAAAGTATTCATGATTTGTTATAGGATAATTTCTTCTTTTTAACTCCTATTTCAAAAAAATGACCCTAGATTTTAAGTCTAAGGCCATTTCTTGGGTAAAAAGCATTTTCCTCTAAAAATTTATCCTTCTTTTTGGAAAATTTTCCAAGAATTCAATTCTTTAAAGAATCCTCATGCTCTTTAGGTTCGATCTAAAACGGATTGACCAGGAAGAAATTGAAAGCCAAGCACTTGAAGCTTAGGAACGGGCTTTTTTTGAATCATAGAAATTAAAGTATCCGCACAAAGTTTTCCAGCCAATTCATTTTCAAAACGAATGGTGGCTAAAGAAGGGGAAAGAAGTTCGCTCATTTCATAACCTCCAAATCCAATGAGGGACACATCTTCTGGAACGCGAAGGCCTCGTTCCCGTACTTCTTTATAACAAGCCAAGGCAATTAGATCAGTAGCACAGATAAATATTTCAGGAACATGATCATCTAAAACTTCTCGAATGAGTTCTTGGGCTTGCGAATAAGAAAATGTCGTTTCAGCAATTTGAATTTTTTTGACTACGGCTTGATTGGTTAATCCCTCAAGAACTCCATCTCGACGGATCCGTCCTACTGCCTCATCTTGTTCATTGACTCCAATATAAACAATATCAGTATATCCTTTTTGACTAGCGTAGTGACCAACGGTACGACCCGCTTCAAAATCGTCATAGATAATCGAGATGCCTTGTGGGAACTTCTGTCCCATGGCTAAAAATGGAATAGAAGAAGAAGTCTGAAGTCGTTGATGTTCGGGACTGAGATTGGTAGCAATCAAAACGATGCCTGCTACGCGTAAAGAGCGCAAATATTCAATAGCCGCAATTTCTCGATCAGGACTATGATCTGTTGTAATGATGAGACAAGAGTAGTCTTGCTCTCTTAAAGCATTATCCATAGCTGTAATCAAACGCCCAGTAGAGGTAGAGATCATGGTTGGAGCCACTACTCCAATGGTGTGTGTTTTTTTTGCTTTTAAGTTATGGGCCGCCGCACTTGGCTCAAAACCCGTGCGATCCACAATTTTTCGAATTCTCTCTTTCGTATCTTGTTTGATATATCCACCATTGAAATAACGAGAAACTGTACTTTTCGAAACGCCTGCTTCTTGAGCGATGTCAGCCATGGTCAATTGTTTTAGAGAAGTCAAAATAAAACCTCACTTTAATCCAATCCTATCAAATGAAAAAAGCCACGTCTTTTCAAACGTGGCCTCAAAAGACGTTAAGTATAATACCAGTTTCTTTTCAAGAAACTACTTTTGGGTACTCAGAAATTCTGTGGCTTGAGCAAGAGTAGGCATGGCAGGAATCGCTCCAGATTTACGAACTGTTAAAGCAGCCACTCCATTGGCAAAACGCGTAAAATCGGTCAATTCATCTAGGCTTAACTCATCTAATGATTTCTCTGCATTGGCCACTTGCAGTAACATCGCACTCCAAAAGGAGTCTCCTGCTCCATTGGTATCGGCCACTTGGCTTTTAAATCCAGGGACAATTACAGAGCCTTCTTTATTGGCAATCAACGCACCCTTATCACCAAGGGTTACAGCCACTACTTTTACTCCTTGGTCAATTAAAGCTTTTGCAGCTCCTTCTGGATCCTTGATATCAGTGAGTAAAGCAGTTTCTTCATCTGAAATTTTCATGATGTCAGCTTTATCGATCAAAGAGCGCATCGCTTGAATGGCTACGGGTTCATTGAGCCAAAGGCTTTCACGATAATTCGGATCGTAAGAGATGATCACCCCATTGTCTTTGGCTAAATCAATGGCTTTATATTCAGCACTTCTAGAGGGTTCATGAGTTAGAGACAAGGATCCAACGTGAAAAATCTTAGAGTTTTTAATCAAATCTTGATCCATCTCTTCAAAAGTCATTTGAGTATCTGCTCCAGGTTTGCGGGCAAAGGAAAATTGCCTTTCTCCATCTGGTCCTACGCTCACAAAAGCAAGAGTGGTAAAAACCGTATCGTCTTGAATGAGGTTGGATACATCCACACCTTCGGCTTCTAATACACCTTTTAATAAGCTTCCATGCATATCATCGCCGATTTTTCCCATAAAGGATGCATTTCCTCCAAGTCTTTTAATTCCTACTGCCACATTGGCTGGAGCGCCTCCAGGATGTTGAGCAAAAAGTTTCGCTCCACCAGGAGTTGTTCCTGTATCCGTAAAATCGATTAGAATTTCGCCAAAGGTACAAATATTGTTATTCATTCTTTTTGAGCGGCTACTCAGTGAGTTGCCTATTCCTTTCTTTTTTTCTTACTTGAAGATGAGTGGCACCTAGATCTTCTCTAGGTCCATGAAGGTGATGTGGATCTAAGCCATTGAGCTATATTTTTAGTGTAGCGTAGTTTAGAAAAAAAAAGGATAAGCGAAACGCTTATCCTTTCGATTTTAAATCCTATTCTTGGACTTGCGGATCTTCCTTTTCTAACTTTTCTTCTATCACAAAATGACCCAACGTATAGGCAATTCCAGTCATTGGAACATTGGTACAAAGTTTCGGTTTAAAGGCTTCATCAAATAGACGAGTAGTGAGAACCTTTTGGCCATCGTTTAAGAAAATTTCCAAAGAAGAGGTATCCGAATAAATTTGAATGTTTTCAATGGAGTCCACTTCCACATGTCGAACATCACGCCCATGCCCACTCTCTCCAAGCATAAGGCTAAAGATCTTTGTATCTTGATCGTAAGCCAAGATAACATCCTCACGAAAAGTAATTGTAAAGGAAGTATTGGCTTGAGGAATTAAGTTACATTCTAAAACACGAGTAGGAAATTCCATACACGCATTGGCTTTTAAGTCAATGGAAATTTTTTCTTGGCGTAGAGCTTTGATTTCTTCGATGGGATTTTGACAGATGGATCCATCTTTCCAAGTTAAAACACGAGGTAAAGTAAGAGCATGCTGCCAATTTTTTTCAATGGTTGGATTGTTATCATAATCTGCTTCCGGAATCCCCATCCATCCAATTAAAATGCGACGCCCTTTTTCATCTAAGAAACTTTGAGGAGCATAGAAGTCAAATCCATTATCGAGTTCATGAAATTGATCTACTTGTTGATCATGCTCTAAATCTGGATTGGCTTCAAACCAGCCATTTTGGTAGATGTTCTCGTATAAGATACCTTGGGTAGGCACTCCTTGAGGACACGTAATTAAAATTAAATGCCCATCGAGATCAAATAAATCTGGACATTCCCACATGTATCCAAACGATTCTTTAGGAGTGATGGTCGAGCATGGAGTCCAATTTTTTAAAGTTTCATCACCTTTAAAGACTTCAACTTGTCCTTGGGAATCTTTCGTTCTTGCTCCTAATACCATATAGTCTTGACCATTTTGAGTGTAAATTTTAGGATCTCGAACATGGCAGGACAAATAGTCAGGGTAATCTGCATTGCGAAGCAATACTTCTTTTGGGGTAAAGTGAACTCCATCTTTACTTTGGGAATGTAACACCCAATGGATGCGACCATTGTTGATATAGTCATAATTCCCAGGTAATTTATTATTTCCCGTAAAGAAAAGATGCATTAAGCCATCTCGAATGAAAGCCGAGCCAGAATAGGATCCCTTTCCATCTCCATGGGTATCCGGAACAAAGGGGTCATCCATCTCTTGATAGTGGATGAAGTCTTTCGTTTGATAATGTCCCCAACCCCGATGATCATTTCCCAAAGGATTGCCAGGCGTGTATTGATAAAAAATATGGTACATCCCATTAAACTCAGAAAGTCCATTGGGATCGTTGAGCCATCCAACAGGAGGCATCAAATGATAGGAAAGCCGATTGGGATCGGCTTTCACAGCATTTCTTTTTTCAAGCGATTGAGCTTGAGAAAACTCTTTTCGAACAGAAGAATACATAGAGGCTTCCTTTTTCTTTATTTATTTCTTTAGGTAGCTATTCGTTTTTCATCATATCCTCACCAGCTTGCAGAGTTCCTTGTTGAATAATTTCAAAGGGAACACCATTGGTGATAACCACTGGAGTTTCAATAGGACAGCCAGCTGCTTGAATAGCTTGAAGATCTGCGCTCAATAAAGGCTGGCCCGCTTTAATTTTTTCGCCTTGGCTCACAAAGACTTCAAATGGTTTTCCTTCTAAGTTCACTGTATCCATACCAACATGAATCAAAATTTCGGCTCCACTATTGGATTTCAAACCAATCGCATGTTTTGTAGGGAAAACCAACATCACTTCACCATCTACTGGCGAGTAAAGAGTGCCTTCACTTGGGGTAATCACAATGCCATCTCCCATGGCTTTGCTGGCAAAAACGGGATCGCCACACTCGGAAATAGGTTTTACAATTCCCTTAAAGGGAGCATGAATGATGTTTGCATCATGATTGGACACCGCTATAGAAGAAGGAATGGTGTTTGAAGAAACAGCATTCGAAGCAGGAGTAGAGGTAGAAGAAGTAGTAGGAGCATTAGGCGCTTTTTTTGGTTCTTGTTTGCCTTCTGGATGTTTTTTCATAAAGAAAACAGTAAGAGCAAAAGCAGTAACCATCGATAAGGCTAAACCGATGAAGAAATTTCCCCAACTCTGTGGGGCAATAGAGATAAATCCAGGTAAGCCAGCTGCCCCTAAAGCAAGAGCTAAGGTTTTGGTTCCCGCACACCAAGCAGAACCAACGGCTGCTCCGATGATGGCTGCATAAAATGGATATTTCAATTTCAATGTAACACCAAACATGGCCGGTTCAGTAATACCAAGTAAAGCGGAAACGCCAGAAGCAGAACAGATAGATTTCAATTTTTCATCTTTTGTCATCAATAAAACGGCAAGAACAGCTGCTCCTTGCGCCACGTTATTCATAGACGCAGTAGGGAAAATGAAAGATCCGCCAGTGGTTTCTGCTGCGGCGATCAATTGTGTTTCAATTGCAGAGAAGGAATGGTGCATACCTGTAATGGTAATCGGGGCATACAACAATCCAAAAATGGCTCCACCAATAAAGCCAAGAGTAGAATACAGCCAAGAAAGACCCATGGCTAACCAGTCACCAGCTATTCTTAAAATTGGACCAACAAACAGGAAAGTTAAAACCGCTGTGATTAAAACAGAAAGCAAAGGGGTAGTTAAGTTGTCCAACCAACTAGGAGTCACTTTATGCAAGCGTTTTTCAATGTTGGCCAAAATCCAAGAAACAGCCAAAACAGGAAGAACAGTTCCTTGATATCCAATGGCTTGAACTTCTAGTCCAAACCATCCCCAAGTCGGAATTTGGGTGGCACTGGCTAGAGAATAAGCATTGAGCAAATCTGGATGGACCATGATCATTCCCATCGCCGCTCCTAAATATTCGTTTCCCCCAAATTTCTTTGTAGCGGAGAAACCAATTAGAACGGGTAAGAAGGTAAATGGAGCATTGGCACATAAGTTGATAAAAGCTGCGAGTCCCGCAAAGTGGGGCATTTCATCGATGAGTGATTTTCCAGGGAAGAATAATCCAGTAGCCGTTAAAACGTTATTGATTCCCATTAAAAGACCACCCGCTACGATAGCCGGAATGATTGGAACGAAGATATCGGATAAGACCTTTACTCCTCGCATAATTACATTGCCTTCTTTGGCTGTAGATTCCTCTTCTTTAGGAGCTCCACTTGCCTGAAGACCTGTTTCTTTTAACACTTCATCTGTCACTAAATTGACTGTACCCGAACCTAAAATGATCTGGTACTGGTCATTGGCTAAGAAAACACCTTTGACTTGATCAACATCCGTTAAGGCTTCTTCATTCACCTTGTTGTAGTCTTTTAAGCGTAAACGAAGACGAGTAGCACAGTGCATAGCGGAAATGATGTTTTCCTTTCCGCCAACATCTTGAATGATGTCTTTTGCGATCTGGTTATAATCCATTCTCTTTTTTCTCCTTGCTTCTTTGTCCTATGGCCAATAGGACAAAGAAAAAGTATGAACCGGTTCTGAAAGTAGGAATCCTAAAATTCTTTTAAAGTTCTTTTCCCTTTTTTTTCTTATGAATTAAAAAAGAGCCAGTACTTTTAAAAATTTAGTTTCGGCTTCCTATTTCTTTCTAAGAAAAGAATATTGTGGAATCGGTTTCACGTCAATATATTTTCACATATTTTAATGAAATCTTAGAGTGGATATTTATCATTGAGAATAAAAAAAGAAAGCGGTTTATTAAAAGAATAGGAAGATTCAAGTCCTCTATTATTCAAATATTCAAAAAAATATATTGGTAAAAGGTAGGGAATCGGTTTCATAATAGATTTTCTGGGATAAAGAAAAAGATTCTTACCAATGGCTTAAATTTATTAAAATTTTTCTTTTTTTACGACCTACTCTATCGTTTTCTTTTTTCTTTAAAGGAAAGAAAGCCTTTAGGAAAGACAATTTTCCTTTAAGATTCTAAAATCTCTTATATGGGATAACTAAAAGAGATGGATAGACATTAAAAATTAGGAAGGATTCAAGATAAAAAAAACTCGCTTAAAGCGAGTTTTTAGTTTTCCAGAGCCTGATTAACAAAATCCAAAACGCCTTGAACACTGCGCTGTCCAGCGGATTCAGCCACTAAGCTACCATTTTTAAAGAATGTTAATGTAGGAATCGATTCTACATTGTATTCATTGGCCAAGTTTTCAAACGTATCAATTTCTGTACGGGCCACTGTAACATCTTGGCTTTCAAGCAATTGACTCGCTTGGGCTAAATCGGGAGCAAAGGCTTTGCAATGAGGACACCATGAAGCATAAAACTCCATTAGTACATCTGGATTGTTTTGGATGATTTCCTCAAAATCTTCTACACTACGAATTTCATGGACCATATCTAAATCTCTCCTTTATTTCTTCTTTATTTTAGAAGGGAAAAAAGGAAAAAGAAATTGAGAAGCTTTATTTTTCCTATCCTTTTCGTTTTCTTTTTTATCCTTTAAGAGAATTTTTTTGTGGAAGAAAATAGGAGTAAAGCGAATTTTTATCATTATTCCTATTTCATTTTAGTTTTTCAGGGATTCAAAATCGGATTTAGCTCCTCCACAATAAGGACAGGTCCAATTCTCGGGTAAATCTTCAAAAGGAGTTCCCGCAGGGATGCCATTTTCGGGATCTCCAATGGCTGGATCATAAATATATCCACACAGAGTACATTGATAAAGTGCCCCAAGATCTTGTGAATTTTCTTTTTTTCCCACAAGTTCTTCATACAAAAGAGGCAATACTTGGTTAAGATCGCCAACGATTCCATAATCCGCTGCTTTAAAAATAGGAGCATTGGGATCTGTATTGATGGCCACAATTGTTTTGACTTTTTCAATCCCTTTTAAATGTTGCTTGGACCCAGAAATTCCAGCGGCGATATACAAATCGGCCTGATTGGCTTTTTGACCGGATAAACCAATAAAGCGATCCATTCCAATAAAGTGATGGACTTCAGCGGCAGGGCGGCTTCCACCTAAGACAAAACCAAGATCTTCCGTAAGAGCTTTAATTTTTTCTGCATTGTCTTTGGTTTCTACTCCTTGCCCAATGCCGATAATTTTTTTCGCATTTGAGATTGGTGTTTGGGAATTTTCTCGCATCGAGAGGTCGATATCGTTTTTCAAAATGGACGCGAGCTTTTTTACGGAATCCGCTAGTGTTAACTCATCAATTATCTGTTGCTTACGTCCATTTGATTGAGCCTGCACTTCCTTTTTAATGGCTTTCTTGAGCTTTCCTAAAATGTGGCTTGCAATGACTACTTTTTGGATTTCATTGGTTCCTTCATAAATGGTTGTAATTTTTGCATCGCGATAGCGACGTTCAACGCCCATTCCTTTTAAATAGCCACTGCCACCAAAGATTTGTAAAGCATCATTGCACACTTCTAAAGCAATATCAGAAGCATAAAGTTTCGCCATCGCAGCATTCATGGAATACGGTTCGTGATTTTCCTTCATTTCAGCGGCTTTATAGACCAATAAGCGAGCAGCTTCTAGCTTCGTAGCCATTTCAGCGAGTTTAAAGGAAATACCTTGATTAACGGCGATAGGCGCACCAAATTGTTCCCGCTCTTTAGCGTAGGCTAAAGCCTCTTCATAAGCTCCTTGAGCAATTCCCAACGCTTGGGCTGCAATTCCAATTCGTCCCCCATCCAGCGTCGCCATGGCAATTTTAAAGCCTTGACCTTCTAATCCCAATAAGTTTTCTTTGGGAACTTTAACATTTTTAAAATGAAGTTCAGCCGTCGAAGAAGAACGAATACCGAGCTTATTGTAATGATCGGAAAAGCTAAAACCTTCCATACCTTTTTCTACAATCAGGGCAGAAATTCCACGGGTTCCTTTGGCAGGATTGGTTGAGGCAAACACGATATAGGTATCCGCAATGGGAGCATTCGTAATAAAAATCTTTTTACCATTCAGAATATAATGATCTCCCTCTAATACAGCTATTGTTTGCGTTCCAGCTGCATCCGAACCCGCATTTTCTTCGGTTAAACCAAAAGCTCCAAGCTTTTCTCCAGAAGCCAAAGGTTTAAGATATTTTTCCTTTTGTTCTTCGTTTCCAAAAGCTGCAATGGGATAGGTACCTAGAGAAGTGTGAGCCGAAAGAATGACTCCAATTCCCCCATCTACACGCGAAAGTTCTTCTACCGCAATTGCGTAAGATAACACATCATCTCCAGCCCCATTGTATTTTTGGTCATAAGGAAGGCCCATTAAGCCAGCTTCTTTCATTTTGGCTACAAAATCATGGGGAAACGCATTGTTTTCATCGAGTTCCATCGCAATTTGAGGAATATGGTCTTCAGCTATTTGACGAACCCGATTTCGAAACTCTTCATGTCGTTGATCCACTTTAAAGTTCATAAAATTGAAAAGTTTTCTTTTCTAGAAAACCTTTTAATCCTCCTTTCTATTCATCATCTTGTTTGAGGCATTTCCTTGTGTGGTTCTTTTTCCCTCTATGGTTTTAGTCTTAAAAGGTATAAAATAGATCATTTAAGATTTTTAAAATCCTAGGCGTTTTAAAAAGAATAAAGTTTAGAATCACTATTATTTTATCGTTTATTTCTTTTAAAGAAAACGTTTTCAAGTTTTTGAATAGGCTCAAAAAAAAGACCGCTTGGAACAAAACGAGCGGTCTAAAAAGGTGAAGAATTAGAAACTTATTTTGCTTGAGCAGCTTCAATAAAACTCATGAGGGATTTTTCATCCATATAGCCAGCAGTGGCTAATACACCTTTTCCTTCTTTAAAGAAAATTAAAGTTGGAACGGATTGAACATTAAATGCACTCGCTAAGGCTTGCTCTTTATCAATGTCCACTTGTGCAATGACAACTTTACCTTCTAATTTAGAAGCGACACTTTCTAAAACGGGATGTAACATTTTGCAAGGCCCACACCAGGTAGCAAAAAAGTCAATTAGTACAGCTGGCTCACTTGCAACAAGTTCTTTAAACATTTCTACCGATTCAATTTGACGAATAGACATATTAGATTACCTCTTTTCGGTTTTAGTGTAACCAAAAGAAAAAGCCAAGGCATTTTTTTTGCCCGGCTCAATCTTTATTTAAAATCTTTTTTGGATTAGTGATCATCCTGCATAAGCTTTAAAAGTGCTTGAGACTCATCCTGAATGGCTTGAGCGGAAGTTTGTGTTAAAATCGGTCCTTCCATGATAATTTGAGCCGTTTCACTTGTGCTCGTGGTTGGAACGAAGGTCATCGAAGAAGGAGAGGTCTGAGGGTGGGCTATAGAATGCGCTTTTTTGGCTTCGCGCTGGGCCATGACTTCAGCTAAGTAATCGTTAAAAATTTTGTAAATAGAAGCCACTAAAGGAACCCCTAAAATCATACCTAAAACTCCAAATAACGAGCCTCCAATTACAATGGTCATCATCACAAAGATCCCTGGCAAACCCACTTTATTTCCTACGACTTTAGGAAAGAAGATATTGGATTCGATTTGTTGAATGATACATAAGAAAATCAAGAATATTAAACATTTCGATGGAGAAACCGTAAAGATAATGAAGGCTCCAATTCCTCCCCCTATAAAAGCGCCTACCATTGGAATCATATTAATAACTCCTACCAAAATGCCAATCATTGTGGCATAAGGTAAGCGTAAAATTAACATTCCAACAATACACATGACGGATAAAATACAGGCTTCAAGGATTTCTCCCATAATAAACGCTTTAAAAGACTGATTAATGATTCGTAAATTCCGCGTCAAGTGAACCCGCCGTTCTGGAGGAATAAATAGATCTGTTAAGGTGTAATATCCCTTTACAAAGCGCTCTTTATCAGAAAGAACATAGGAGGCAAAGACAATAACTAAGAACAAATTGACAATTCCTCCTACAAGGGAGGATACAATATTCATGGTATTGCTCATTACACTCATTTGAAGTGAGCCTTTCGTAATAAAGTTAATAATTGTATCCGTCGTTTGCGACCAGTCAATCCGAACATTTTTAAACATTTCTTCCAAATATGGATAACGTTTCAAAATTCCGTGAAAGAAGGTATCTAAAGTGGTGAAATAACTTGGAGCTTCTTGCGTCAACATCTTAAGCGCATTAATCATGTTGGGAATAACGATGGATAAAACCAATAGAATGATCAATAAAGCAACAAGAAAAGAAGCTGTCAAAGCTAAGGAGCGCGCATTTTTAACTAAAAATGGTTTATGAGAATTTCTCAATATTTTTTCAACTGGATCCATAATTAAATTTAGGATAAAGGCCAAAGCCGCTCCTCCAAGCAATGAGGAAACAGCGCGCAATAAAAAGTTAAAGCCATTGACCACTTCGGAAAAATTGATAATAAACAAAATCGCGATGACTATAATGAGGCCAGCCATCCAAAGGGTTTTGTACTTACGAAATAGCTTCATAATTCGTGTGCGGTGAACCTAAGAAAAATTTTGACCTGAAAAATACACTTTCAAACAATACAATCCCGCCCCCAAACAAATCGCAGAGCAGAGCAACCAAGCAATGCTTCCCCGAAACATGGCAGCGATAGAAAAGGCGGTTCCTAAAAACAGAAAAAGCAAAGTAAACCAGCCTGCTTTTTTTTGGTCTATTTTTTTCATGGGCCACATTCCTTTCATTCCTTACTAATGGTATCATTTGCCAATTTTATTGCTCTAAAACAAACTCAAAGGAAATAAAATATTCTTCTAAAACGTTTTAATCCGATAGGGAATGACACTTCACTAGACTAAAAGCCTAGTGGTAGGCCATTTTAAAAAAAGAACGTAAGAGAAAACAGATAAGATTTCTTACATTTCCCAATTTAACTGAATTTCTATGAAATTTCTCCTACAATATTGTCCGATAATGAAAAACTGAACTCAGGAGAGCCCATTCTTATAGAAAGGAGAACTTCGTGTCGTGTCGCAAGCTATTCCAAATTCCAGATCCTCTAAGAAGAAATCTAAAAAGAGAAAAGCGACGAAAAACAAAAAAAAGCCACTCCATAAGCCTTCAAAGTTCTCCATTTTCTTACTTGGCCTGCTGTTGCTCTTTTCTCTTTTTTGTTCTTTTTTAATTGCTCTTAAATCTCATCCCCAATCCTCTCATACGTTAACTCAAAGTGAATTGACTTCCTTGATCGCAAGCACGGCGGCCAAATATGGAATTGCTAATCATCTTAATGAACTTGAAGCCATTGTCGCCGTAGAATCCAATGGTCAATCGGAAGATGTTTTTCAATCGAGTGAATCCTTGGGTTTGCCTCCAAACAGTTTAGGCGTGTATGATTCCATCGAGCAAGGCGTCAAATACTACAAAGAATTATTGGAAAAAGCCGAACGTCTTGGAACCGATCAAGACTCCGTATTTCAAGCCTATAACTATGGAAGTGGTTTTTTGGATTTCATTGCCGCTAATGGGGGCCAATATACACCTGCCTTAGCCCAAGAATTTTCTAAAATTTATTCGAGTGGTCGTATCGTTTCCTATCCTAATCCGATTGCAATTCAGGAAAATGGAGGGTGGCGCTATGACTATGGTAATATGTTTTATGTTCAGCTCATTCATCAAAATCTAAAAGAATAAAAGCACCGCAAAAGCGGCGCTTTTTTTCAACTTCCTAAAAAGATTAATCGTCCATGGGAAGAAACAAATCATCTTCTCCCTCATCCTCTTCATCGCTATATCCATAGTTCCACTGAAAATCTTCTAAATCCTGTGGATCTCGATACCCATAGGGATCCTGATAAGAATTTTCATAGCTAGAGAACCCTTGAGCATTTTTAGTGCTATCCGTGTCGGAGCCATGACGATTTGTTTTCAAAGTAGAGCGTGTAGAGTCTAGTTCATCGCTTTGAGAGGACTCTTCTTCGCTTACAAAAGGTTCTCCTTCTAGCACAGCCTCTATAAGTTCGGTGGCGGTAGCTACTTCATAGGGATTGTCTAGAACTACAGAAGCGATGGCATTAAGAGAGGGACAATATTGATTGGAAGCATCTCCACTGATGGCATACATTTCAATATCCCAACTCGGAAAACTAGCCACTTCCAGACCGATGAGTTCCTTAATTTGGCTAGCCGGCATATTGGTAAAGAAAGCTGTGGATAAAGCCTTAATGAACTTAGGATAGTTCATTACCATCGTTGGAGACATCATCTTTCTTAACAAAGCTTTTAAGACAATTTGTTGATTGATGATCCGTTGATTATCTCCATTTAAATAGGCGTGACGTTCACGAGCAAAGGCTAAAGCCCGTTCTCCATTGAGATGATTCCATCCCGCTTGTACTCCTTCAGTACCATTGGCATAAAAAGTCTCGACTTCTAGACCAGGTTCTACTTCAACATCGATCCCATTAATAGAATCCACGATATTAATAAGAGAAGAAAAGTTAACCCTTACAGTATAATTGATTTCAACTTCTAAAAAGTCCTCGATGGTAGATTCAGTGGTTCCTACTCCATATAAGCCTGAATGCGTTAATTTATCATACATTCCCGCTACATTCATGCAGGCATATTCATTTTTCTTACAAGAGAAGGGAATGTAGGAATCCCGAGGTAAAGAAACGATGAGAACTTGGTAGGTCTTAGGATTGACGGTTACAAGCATATTCACGTCGGATCGTGAAGTAACCGACAAGTTTCCATAACTATCGGACCCAGAAATCAAAATCGTAAAAGGATCTTTCGTGATGTCCTCTACCGGATCGGCAGGATTTTTCATTTCTTCAGGGATTGGTTCATAATAAATGTATTGATCAACTGTATTCGTAAAAGTGGTTAAAGCATTGTATTTATTAATATCATTCGCTGCATTCAACAAGTCTTCATGAAATTGTTCTGGTAAAACAATTGCATCCACTTCTCCATTAAAAAGAGCATCTACAAGCACAAAGGCATTTTCATATTCCACATAATCAGCCGAGCGAGTCCCTTTAGAGGACAATTGATCAAGAGCCCCAGTGGTTCCCTTTTCATCGGCAACCGTAATAACCCCCACCTCTTTACCATTCAATTGGCTAGGCTTTTCAATCCCCGTTTCCTGCATGGCATAAGTCGTAACAGATAGAGCGATTTTATTCGATAATAAATCAGCATCATTGATAATTTCTTTTGTTTCATCGTCTTCTTGATGAGATGGGGTAGATCCACCTGCTACTACACTGAAAAATTCGCTCGTTTGTTGCAAATAGTAACCGCCAAAGCCACAAATAAAAGCTACGCATAGACTTAAAAATAGGACAATGAGTTTAGCCCAAGAATGAGCGAACTTTTTTAATAGTAAGCACATAAAAAGGACCAGAATTAAGGCTACAATTCCAATTCCCAATACCAGTTGGATAGTAGAAAAAATCCCAATCGACAATGCCTCCCATATTAAATAGCCCATGCAGACAATTAAAATGGCCAAAACGACCAAAGAGAACACGGAAAGGATGTTCAGCGTTTGTTTGTTTCTGGGTCCCATAATTTCCTCCACTACTCCATTTCTTTGGATAAAATTTTATTGTTTTAGCCCCTATCCCTAAAAATTTACTTGTAAAATTGTAGCATATTCTTCCAAGTTACGAGAAACTTGAAAAAAGAAGCAAGTAGAGCTTTTGGTGTTCTTACTCGATCAATTTTGACCTTCTCTTTAATCATAAGTTTTTTTATTGTGTGGGTTTAAATTGTCTTTGTCTATTTTTATTGTTAAAAGAGCTACTTTCTCTTTAAAATTGACTACATTTCAAACAAATTATCTTTGTGGTTGAACAAACTACAAAAAGGATATTGTCGAACGAAAAAGACAATATCCTTTTTTAAGGCGCTTCCGTTTTGATTACTCGTCTTGAATTTCTTCAAAGGCTTGGCAGGACTTTACCGCCTGTTGCCATCCTTTATAGACTTTTTTCATCTCTTTTTCGCTTTTAAGAGGAAGAAAAGCCTGTTCTAGTTCTAATTTTAAGTCCTCTTTTTTCCAAAAGTCTGTGGCTAATCCTGCTAAAAAGGCAGCTCCAAGAGCAGTTAATTCATTAGTTTTAAAACGGTCCACTTCTTTTTGGCATAAGTCAGCTTGAAATTGTAATAAAAAGTCATTTGCTGCAGCTCCACCATCCACTTTGAGTACCTGAATAGGAGTATTTGCATCGGCTTGCATGGCTTCTAAAACATCATGAGCTTGAAAAGCCATACTTTCTAAAGCAGCACGCACCAGTTGATCTTTTCCTGTTCCAAAAGATAGGCCCACAATGGAAGCTTTCGCTTTAGGATTCCAATAAGGAGCACCTAACCCCACAAAAGCAGGAACTATGTAAACGCCTCCACTCGTCCCCGCTCTTTGAGCCATGGTCGAGGTATAGGAAACCTTATCGATGACATGCAGTTCATCGCGTAACCATTTTAATAAAGAACCGGAAACAAAAATAGAGCCTTCTAAAGCATAGGTGACTTCATCTCCAATTTTCCAAGCAATCGTAGAAAGCAACCCATGTTTGGATTGCACAATTTCATGGCCAGTATTCATTAAAAGAAAGCCACCTGTACCATAGGTGTTTTTGGCCATCCCTTTTTCTAAACACAACTGTCCAAATAAAGCGGCTTGTTGATCGCCAATCATGGAGGCGATGGGCACTTCCGCTCCAAAAAAGGCATAAGGCGCTGTATTGCCATAAATTTCTGAACTAGAAACAATTTGGGGCAAGATCGCTCTGGGGATATTCATGGCTTCTAAAAGTTCATCGTCCCATTTTACGGTTTTAATGTTGCATAGCAAGGTTCTAGACGCATTAGAGGCATCGGTAATATGGCGTTGGCCACCAGTTAATTTCCAAACTAACCAGCTGTCCATATTTCCAAACAAAAGTTCGCCGCGTTCGGCTTTTTGGCGCGCATGGGGAATATTGTCTAAAATCCATGCAATTTTAGAAGCAGAAAAGTATGGATCAATGCGCAATCCAGTCTTTTCATGAACAAGAGGTTCAAGTCCTTGGGCTTTCCATTGTTCACAAATATCACTGCTTTGACGAGATTGCCATACAATGGCTTTATAAATGGGTAGACCCGTTCGTCGATCCCATAATACAGTGGTTTCACGTTGATTTGAAATTCCAATTCCCCGAATTTGATCTAGAGAAATATCGGCCTGTTTGATAACATCAGCTAAAACAGACATTGTATCTAACCAAATCGCCATCGCATCTTGTTCTACCCATCCTGGAGCAGGATATTCAAGTTGTCCTTCTTTTTGCGATAGAGCTTTAATTTGAAAATTATGGTCAAAGAGAATGGCTCGTGTCGAAGTCGTTCCATGATCAATGGCTAAAATGTATTGTGAAGAATTCATAAACACTCCTTTGGCGTTCCTTCTTTATTATGACTCAATCCAAGTTCTGGTGGAGATGAAAATCCAATTGGACTTTTTGATCCACTTCTACTTTGAAAGTCCAAAGCTCTTGCTGAACATTCAAAAAAAAAAGATTCGCCTCTTTTTAAAGAAGTGAATCTCTAGCTCTTCCGTCTTTAGCCTTTAAGCTTTAATTTCGCTAATGGCAAAGAGTACAGCTTCACCACTAATTTGAATCCGATCATTCGCAAGAGGCTTACAATGAAGAATTCCTCCTCTCTTGGAGGCTTGATAGGCTACAATTTCCTCTTTTCCTAGAGTTTTTGCCCAATAATCCCCAATTTGACAATGGGCAGAGCCACAGACGGGATCTTCAGTGATGCCATGTTTGGGACAAAAGCTTCGAGAAATACAATCAAACTCTTGGGATTGAGCAGTGACATTTTGTACTGTACCAGGGAGATTTAAAAGAAGTGCTTGATCAGGAGTTATTTCCCAAATTTTTCTTTCATCATCAAAGATACAAATTAAATGGAGACCCAATAAAGCTTTTATAGGACGGATTCCAAAAGCTTTTTCCATTTCATCACTTACAGGAATTTCTTGGAGAGGATAAGTAGGAAAATTCATTTCATACAGATTTCCTTGTCTAACGACTTCAAGTTCTCCACTCATGGTATAAAATTTTACTTTTTGCGCTTCAGGCTCAATATAATTTAAAATCACAAAAGCTGAAGCCAATGTAGCATGGCCGCATAATTCAATTTCCGCTTTAGGAGTAAACCAGCGAAGATGATATCCATCCTTTTTAGGTACGATAAAGGCTGTTTCGGACAAATTGTTTTCAGCAGCCACCTTTTTCATCCATTCCTCTTCTGGCCAGCTTTCTAGAATACAAACCGCTGCTGGATTACCAGAAAAGGGGGTGGGGGTAAACGCATCGACAATATATTGTTTCATAAGTATTTTCCTTTTATAAAATTCCATAGTGAGAAAGAATAATTTGTAAACCAATCAAAATTAAAATGATTCCTCCAGCCATCTCGGCTTTTTTTTCAAAACGAGATCCAAAAATTGCGCCCACTTTGATGCCTCCAGCTGATATAATACCTGTTTCGACACAAATAATGAGGCAGGCTAACATGGTATTGGCAAAACGGGACCATGAAGCGATGAGTTCTACTCGAACCATAGAAAAGGTCAATCCAACCGCTAGCGCATCAATAGATGTGGCAATAGCCAAAAGCAACATGCTTTTAAAATCCATAGAACTATCCGTTTCTTCCTCTTCACTGAGCGATTCACGAACCATGTTTCCGCCAATAAGGGCCAATAAAATAAATCCAATCCAACTTGAAAAAGCTTCTATATATCCAGCCCACAGACTTCCAAAGATGTATCCAATTGCAGGCATCAATCCTTGAAAAATTCCAAACCATAAGGCTGCTTTCAGGCACTCTTTCCAAGTCACATGGCGCAGAGCTAACCCTTTACAAAGGGATACCGCAAAGGCATCCATGGCCAATCCAATGCCTAAAAACAAAATAGCTGTCCATGACATCCTTTTTCCTTCTTTCTTTCAAAGCGATAGCCGTAAGACGATCAAGAAAATTCTCTTTTTTTATCGTGTTCTAGTCTATGATTAGGGTTATATTACGCTAGAAAAAAGTCTAAAGAAGGAAAACTTTCAATAAAAATGGTTTTTAGTCTATATTCAGTTTTGAAAAAAATTTTTAAAATTTAGGAGAAGAAAATATGGATCAATTTCCACAAATTCATAAAAACTTTGGATTTGGAATGATGCGACTGCCCATGAAGGAAGATCAAGTAGACCTCGAACAAGTCAAAGAAATGGTGGATTTATTTTTACAATCTGGATTTAACTATTTTGATACCGCTCATGGCTATTTAAATGGTCAAAGTGAAAAGGCAGTGAAGACTTGTCTTACTAGCCGCTATCCAAGAGAGGATTATATTTTGGCTGATAAGCTGACGGGAACGTATTTTAAAACGCAAGAGGAGATTCGCTCTTTCTTTTTTAAACAGCTTGCGATTTGTGGTGTGGATTATTTTGACTTTTATTTGATGCATGCTCAATCCGAAACCAGTTATCCAAAATTTAAGGCGTGCAGGGCCTATGAAACAGCTTTTGAACTCAAAAAAGAAGGCTATATTCATCATGTTGGCTTATCTTTTCATGGTTCCGTTGAACTTCTTGAGGAAATTTTAACGACCTATCCAGAAATAGAGATTGTTCAATTGCAACTCAACTATTTAGACTGGGAAAATCCGTATGTTCGTTCTAAAGAGTGTTACGAAGTATGCGTTCAACACCATAAACCTGTGATTGTAATGGAGCCTGTAAAAGGAGGGACTCTTGTCCAACTGCCCAAAGAAGCTCAAGCCCTTTTAGATGCTCTGCCAAAAGGAAGCAACGCTTCTTACGCTATTCGCTTTGCGGCCTCTCATCAAGATGTTCGCGTCGTTCTTTCTGGAATGAGTAATTTGGAACAGATGCGCAATAATATTTCTTTTATGAAACACTTTGTTCCTCTGAGTCCCCAAGAAATGCAAACGATTCAGGAAGTGCGTCAGGTTCTTGAAGACCAACAAATTATTCCGTGTACAGCTTGCCATTATTGCGTGGAAGAAAACCATTGTCCTAAAAACATTCACATTCCCGATATTTTTGCGGCCTATAACACCTGGAAGGCTTTCAATGATTTTGCGGCTCGTGGTTATTATGCTTCTACTCTGGTTCGTTTAGGAGGAAAAGCCGAAGAGTGCATTCAATGTGGCCAATGCGAAAGAGTCTGCCCTCAGCATTTACCGATTCGTTCGTTTTTAGAAACCATCTCGAAAGAGTGGGATTAATCTTTAGAGATTTTCTTTAAGAAAAAGAGTTCTCTCTTTGAGGCAAAGGCATCCTTTGCTTCTTTTTTTGTGGGGCATTGAATGGAAAGAAACAATTAAAAAAGCGCTCGGTCAAGGAAAGCGAGACAATTTTCCAAAATCACTTTTTAAAAAAATTTAATGTTGTTAGGATTTTAGAGAATAGTTTGCCTAATTCTAAAGAGGAAAGAAAAGGATTTTCCCTATTGGATTGACAAGCAGTTAAAGCCTTTTTAAGGGCATCGAGCCTTGTCTAAAAACAATTGTCCACTTCTTTATCTCATTTTAGGAGGGCAACATCCATTTTTAGGAGACTAAAAAACTATGTCAGATGCGATTTCTAAAGAAAATAAAATGGGAACTCATCCTGTTACCTCTTTACTGATCACCATGTCCATTCCGATGATGATCAGCATGTTGGTGCAAGCACTCTACAATATTGTGGATTCACAATTCGTGGCTCAAATTAGCGAAGAGGCACTCACGGCGGTTTCACTTGCTTTTCCGTGGCAAAATCTCATTATTGCGGTGGCGGTGGGAACAGGAGTGGGTGTAAACTCCATGCTTTCACGATGGCTTGGAGCGGGAGATCAAAAATTAGTGGTAAGCTGTGCCAATCACGCTTTACTTCTGGCAGTGATTTCCGCAATCGTGTTTACGATTGTAGGGGTTTCCATTTCTAACTTTTTCTTTACGGCGCAAACCAGTGTAAGCGAAATTGTAAATTATGGAGATGAATATTTAAATATCATTTCTCTTTTTTGTATGGGGGTTTTCATAGGATGTATGTGCGAGAAGCTTTTAACAGCTACTGGACGCACAGGCTTAACCATGGTTACGCAAATTATTGGAGCCATCGTCAACATCATCCTAGATCCCATCATGATTTTTGGATATTTTGGTTTTCCGGCTTTAGGAGTGGCTGGAGCCGCTATCGCTACAGTCATCGGACAATGGTGTGGAGCCATTTGTGGATTGTATTTAAACTTAAAACACAATCCCGATATTCAAATCTCTTATAAAGGGTTTCATTGGGATTGGTTTGTCGTTCGCCAAATTTATTCAGTAGGCTTGCCCTCCATCATCATGCAAGCCATTGGTTCAATCATGACCTACACCATGAATCTGATTTTAATTGCTTTCTCTACTACGGCTACCGCTGTTTTTGGAGTATATTTCAAACTTCAAAGTTTTATCTTTATGCCTGTCTTTGGACTGAATAACGGTCTTGTTCCCATTGCGGCTTTTAACTATGGGGCCAATAAACCAAAACGAATTTTAGGCGTTTATAAAGCGGGAATTGTGATTGCAACCATTTTAATGGCCTTAGGTTTTTTGATGTTTCAATTTGGGACCCCATGGTTGCTTGGCCTCTTTAATCCAAGTCCAAATATGTTCGCTATCGGCTTACCCGCTTTACGGACCATTTCTTGGTCTTTTCTACTCGCTGGCTTTACAGTCGTTACTAGCGCTTTTTTCCAAGCTCTTGGTCATGGAATGTTGTCGATGTGGATGTCTCTCATTCGGCAGCTTGTCGCTTTACTTCCCCTAGCTTGGTTATTTGCCCAAAGTGGCAACTTAGAAGCAGTTTGGTGGGCTTTCCCATTGGCTGAAATTATTGTGGTTGTTTTGTCTCTTGTTTTCTTGCGTCAAATTATTCAAACGCAAATTATTCCTTTAAATCTCAAAGCTCAAGAAAATGAGATGAAATAGTGGATTGAAATTCGGCTTCCTTGTTAAGGAAGCTTTTTTTTACAAAAAGAGAAATTTTGGAATAAAGGCGCTACTCTAAAAAAGAAAAGAGAAAAAGAAAAGAGGTAAATATGGCCATTGTTTTTCAAAATGGGATATTTGATTTATCCACCCAAGATTCGCTCTATCAAATGAAAGTAGATTCCTTTGGCATTTTGAATCATACTTGGTATGGTCCTAAAACCAATATGGATATGTCTTACTTAGAAGACTATCCAGAAATCGGCTTTTCTGGAAATCTTTGGGAAAGCCATGACAATCGCTTATATTCTCTCAATGACCGTCCTTTAGAATATCCAGGCTATGGAAGCGATTTTCGAGTGCCTGCCATTGAAGTTCAATTTGCCAATGGATCATCTGTTTTAGACTTGCGGTATAAGAGTTATCGTATCTTTTCAGGAAAATACACCTTGCAAACTCTACCCACCGCTTTTGCAACAAATCCTGAGAAAATTTCGGTTTCCAATTCAGATGAAGTGCAAACTCTTGAAATTCATTTAGAAGACACACTCCATCATCTTGAAGTACTTTTATTATATGGGGTTTTTCCTCAAGAAAATGTCATCACTCGTGCCGTAAAAATTATCAATCATGATCATCATCGGGTATTTTTAAAGCGGATTTGTTCAGCCTCTTTGGATTTTCCCTACGGAAATTTTGATCTTCTCCATTTTTATGGACGGCATGCGATGGAACGGCTCGTAGAGCGTATTCCTCTTGGTCATCATACCTTTCGCATTGAATCCACTCGAGGACATAGTTCTCATCAACACAATCCCGCGATTATTTTAGCGAATTCCCATACTACAGAAATCCAAGGTGAAGCGTATGGCGCGGTCTTAATGTATTCGGGAAATTTTCAAATTGAAGTTCAAAAAGATCAACTTGATCAAACGCGCCTAGTTCTAGGAATAGATCGTCTGGCTTGGACTCTTGAAGAAAACGAAACGTTTGAAGCCCCTGAGGTTCTTTTATCTTTTTCAAAAGAAGGCTTCGCTAAACTTTCCCATCAATTTCATCATTTCTTTCGGCACCATGTTCTTCCTAAAACGTTTGTCGAAAAAAAGCGACCCATTCTTCTTAACAATTGGGAAGCTACTTATTTTGACTTTACTGGTCAAGTTCTTTTAAATCTGGCGCAAGAAGCCAAAAAGTTGGGAATTGAATTATTCATCTTAGATGATGGCTGGTTTGGAAAGCGAAACAACGATACCTCTTCATTAGGAGACTGGGTGGCCAATGAAGAAAAACTCGGGATGCCTTTATCTAAACTTAGCCAATCCATTCACCAGCTTGGTTTACAATTTGGCCTGTGGATTGAGCCAGAAATGGTTTCCGTTGATTCTGATTTGTATCGCTCTCATCCCAAATGGGTCTTACAAGCGCCTAATCGCTCTCCAGCCACGAGTCGAGGTCAACTTGTATTGGATTTTTCCAATCCAGAAGTGATTGATCATCTCGAAAGACAGATTGGTCAACTGATTGAAGACAATGAGATTGATTATATCAAATGGGATATGAATCGTTCTATTTCGGATTGTTATTCCCAAGCTTGGCCAAGTTCAAAACAAGGAGAAGTCGCTCATCGTTATATTCTAGGAGTCTATGAACTGGCTAGACGTCTAACCCAAAGATTTCCCCAAGTTCTTTTTGAAGGATGTGCTGGTGGAGGGGGGCGTTTTGATGGAGCCATGCTTTGCTATTTTCCACAAATTTGGTGTTCAGATAATACGGATGCCCATTGTCGCACATTCATCCAATATGGGACCAGCTTTTTCTATCCCCTGAGTACGATAGGAAGCCATATTTCCGCGGTTCCCAATCATCAAACAGGACGCATTACTTCCTTGAAAACGCGTGAAGTAGTAGCTACCCCTGGAACGTTTGGGTATGAGCTGGACATTACTAAACTCTCTCCTTCTGAAAAAAAAGAAATCATTCATCAAATTAATCGATATCAGAAAAGATATGATTTGGTTTTAAAAGGGGATTACTTTCGTTTAAGCGATCCGGCTACTGGTTTAGCAGCTTGGCAAATTGCCGATTCAAAACGGGAACGAATAGTGGTGCAAGGAGTTCTATTTGAAACTAAGCCGAGTGAAAAGCGACCTAGAATTCTTCTTCAAGATCTTGATAAAACTGCTTTGTATCGCCGTCAATCGGATCAAAAAGTCTTTTCAGCTTTGGCTTTAATGGATGGCGGAATTGTATTGCATTTTCCACAAGAAAATGATGCACCGTATGAAGAGCTATTCCTTAAAATTCAACCTAAATCTTAGAAAAAAAGTGAAGAATAAAAAAGTTTATTTTTGAATTTTTTATTCTTCTATTCTTCCACAGGTCAGGGAAATCAATTGAAAAAGGAGATGCCATTATGGATTGGAAACAGAGTTTTAATCCAACTGTCTTAAAAGAGGGCTATACTCTTTATCTCAATCAATGTTGTGGACCCATTCAAGTTCATGGCCCTTTTTACCAAGGAATGATTGTCGATCCTTCTAAATCCCATTCTTATTTGGTTCAGTCTAAACTCGAAAACCATGAAGTTGAATTTATCCATTGTTCCTGCCCTCTAGGGCAAGGCGAAAATCTTTGTCCTCATGAAGCTGCCTTTTTATTTGCGCTTGAAAAACAGCTTCCCCTTTTTGAGTCAACTCCTTCCGCTCAAAAAAAGCCCTTCGCTTCCTTTGGATCAGGTGATTCTTGGGCCTCCTTTTGGAATAAGGATTCAAATTTTTCTTCTATTCCTCCGAAGTCTTCTCATCCCTTAAAACAAGAGCAGCGCGAAAATTTTTCAAACTTTCTTTCTCCTCAAGAAAGAAAGGAAGCGAGATCGGCAATGAACCATCTTCTTAAAGAAGAATCTATGACCAACCATTCTTGGCCTTCCTTCTTTAAAGAAAAAGAAAACCAAACTCAAGAAGTCTTCCCACCCATTTCAAAAAATAGTTCTGTAAACTTATCTTCTCAAGAACTGGAAGATTTCTATCAGGGATTGGCTCACTTAACGGGAAAGACTTATCCGGATCCAAAACAAGTTTCTTCCTTCTCTCACTTTGGAAAAGAGCCTTCAAAAAGCCTTTCCTCCCTTAAAAATCGGGAAGAAAAAAAGGACTCCTCCTTGGAGTCTAGGGATAAAGAGAAGGATAAGGTTTTAGATTCTGTTGCTTCTGGGCGTTTTGAACAAGAATCAAACGATTTTGAGCGTTCAAAGCCAAAAATGGGACTGCAAGGATTGATTGCTTCTTTATCCCGCAATGAATTGGAAACCTTTGTTCTAAAAGAGGCTTTAAACCATTTAGATTTTCGATTGCGCTTAGAACTTCAACTTTTGCAAGAGGTTCCAGAAGATTTGTTGGATATGTATTGTTCTTGGCTCGATAAAGTGGTGTATGAAGCGAAGAGGGATTCACAAGAAACTTTTAAGCGTATTCATCCCTACTTCAAAGAAAAAGTTGAACTATTGCTTGAACATCAGCACTTTGCTATGGCCTTTTCTTTTATTTCTTATGCGATTTCTATCTTTCAACAAGCTCATCTTGTTTTAGATCAAGAAATGGCCACTGACTTATTAAGTTGGTTATCCATCATTCTTAGCCAAGCGAAATCTTCTCTAGAAAGTGAAATATTTGCGTGGCTAGAAATTGAATTTGAAAAAAATAGTCTAGATTCTCAATGGCACCAAATTCTTTTCACTTTATTGGGTTCCTTTTTCGTGCAAGATCAATACAAGACTTCAAAAGTTGAACGCCTCAAAGCCGATTTTTTGGTCTATGAAGCGCAACCCACCAAAGAAGCTCATCAAAATTTAGAAAAAGTCATTGAAAGTTTAGAAAGTCTTTATGAACACAATCCAGATTTAAGCCAAAAGGATTTGGCCTTTAAAGAGCGGTTAGAATCTCAACCTTATTTTTGGTACCTTCAAATGGATAAAGCCTATACCAACAAGAATTATCAAAGGGCAAGAATGATTTGCCAACGTTTGATTCGGATGTATCCTAGAGATTCCTTTTTACAAGCTCAATATATTCGACATCTGATTTCTTTGTGGTCTTTAGAAGGAAAAGAGGAGCAAGCCCTTCAAACTCTTATCGATTTTATTAGCCATAGTTCTCATGTTCAGCCCGATGATTTAATTAAATTAAGTCAAAAAGTAGATGAAGAAACTTATATGGGTGCTTTAGTGACTTTGAAAAATAAAGTATCTCCTTTTATTTTGGCTGAGGCTTATTTTGAAAAAAATAAAGAAGAAGAATTAATGGCTTGGATTGAAGAAAGTCACGATCTCTTATTGGCTATTCAATATGAAAAATTTTTAAAAGAGAAGTATGCTTCAAGGTTAGCCGCTTTATGGAAAGAAGAAGCGCTTCAAAAAGCTAATACGAAAAATGTGGCCAATTACAAAGAGGTCGCATGGGCTTTAGAAAAGATTGCAGTTCTTCCTGGCCAGCATCAAGTGGCGCAAGATTTAGCCAAATCCATTCATGAAACCTATCCTAATAAACACGCTCTTTTTCATCGCCTTCAAGAAACTGGACTCCTCAAAGAAGGTGAATGATAATAAAAAACGAGAATCCCAAAGGATTCTCGTTTTTTATTACTAGAAATTAATTATTCTTGGGTAACCATAAAGTAATTTTCTAAAGCTCCAATGAGATTGGCATCATTGCGGTGTTGGCAGACTACAATTTCTGGGCGATGAACGGGGAAGAAGCTTGGAACATGTTCAAAAAGAGCATCCATGGAATCATTCAAAGATTGAATCAAAGCAGGCTGGGCTGAAATTCCTCCCCCAATCGCAATGCGTTGACAATCGAGTACAAATTGGAGCATGTATAAGCCACCCGCTAAAATGGATGTATATTCTTCTAAAGCTGCCAAGGCTTCGGGTTCTTGTTCATTGACCGCTTGAAAAAAGATACGGCCATTGATGGAATGAGGATCAATTCCTTTTTCTTTTCCATAGTATTTAAGTAGAGCTCCTACACCATTGACATCGGCCCAACAGGGTTCACTGCAATCCACTCGTTTGGCCCAAATGCTTGGAATTCCTGAAAATTCACCAGCGGCTCCAGTTGGTCCATTATGAACTTTTCCATTGATGATCACAGACCCTCCAATTCCAGTACCTAATGTGATCACAGAACCAGTTTGAATGCCTTTCATACTTCCCTTAGCCAGTTCTGCACTCGCCGCGGCTTTGGCATCGTTGACCACCGTAAAGGGTAAAGGAATGCGGTTAGCTAAAAGACCTTTCATGTCTACTTCATATAAATAAGGTAAAGCGCCTCCGGTATAAAAGTATCCATTCACATTATCAATACGGCCAGGAGCAGCCATAACAATCGCGCTTAATTCTTGGTCTTTATATTTTTGGTATAAATCGCAAAGAATTTGAATAAAGTCCTCTAAATTTGTTTTAGGAGTAGGCACTTCCCCTTTTTCCAAAATAGAAGCATCTTCTTGCATTAAGGCGTATTTAATGTTGGTTCCTCCTACATCAATTGACAAAAATTTTTCCATCTTCTTTTCCTTCTGTCTTCTTAGACCTTAGGCTCAATTTTCTTTTTACAATTCTAAAATTATTTTAACTTTGGTCAATTTAAATCGTCTAGGTGAAAAGGAATGAAAGATCTAGAGATCTTTTAAAAGAAGATATAAAAAACGGACGAAGAGTTCGTCCGTTCTTCTTAATTCGCATCGAGAAGTTGAATCAGTTTTTTTAAGTTGTCATGACCTCTTTTTAAAGCTAAACCAATGATGAATGTCGCCCCCATGGAAAGAATTAGAGTCCCTAGAACACTCCAAAAAAGAAGTGAATTTTGCTTTCCAAAAATCAAAATACTAAATAAGAGAGAAGAGATGAGAAGGGCTAAATTAAGCCATCGCTTCAGATTTTGAAAGAGATGATTTTGAAGAATGATTTGTTGTTTCACTTCATTCTTACTCAAATTTGACATCACAGATTCCCCCTAAGATGCGTAAAAAGCGAAGAAAGATTAATAGGTCAATCCTGGATTGAAGAAGCCAATGAGTACTCCAAGGAAAGCGATGACTACGAGAAGAAGCATGACTTTCAAAGGAGACATTTTCTTTTTAGCCATAAGCCACCAACAAAGAATGATGAAAGCTGCGGTTAAAAAGCCAGGATATACACCATTTAAGGTATCTTGTAATACAAGGAATGGTTCATCGGCTCCATTTGCGGTCATGGTAAATGCGGTTGTAACACTTACCCAAGAAGCTGCTACGGCACCAATAACAATTCCGCCAAGCATTGTAATGCTTTCACGAAGCGCTTCGCCTTGAGGTCCCACTAAGAAATCGACGGCTTTACCACCCATTTCATAGCCCTTGACGAAGAGCATCTTCATACCAAAATACGCAATTAAGTTCCAAGCAATGATATAGAAGATGGCCCCAAGAGGTGAGCCACCTGTACTCATACCCATTGCAATACCAAGTAAAATTGGAATTAAAGTTCCAACGACTAAGGAGTCTCCAATACCAGCAATTGGACCCATCAGCCCCGCACGAAGACCATTGATGGTTTCATCGTCTACATCTTCTTGTCCATTGGCTCTAGCTTCCTCTAAACCTGCAGTCATTCCCACAATGACTGTACCAAGCTGTGGTTCTGTATTGAAGAAGCTACGATAGGTGTTCATGCTTCTCGCTTGTGCCTCTGGATCATCAGGGTATAAATCACGGATGATTGGCAACATAGAAACCATGTAACCAAAAGTTTGCATGTGTTCTTGAGAGAAGCAGGTTAAGTTTCCGTAATACCAGTTAAGAAAGGCTTTATTAATGGCCTTTTTGGAAATTTTCTTTTCCATTAGATGTCTTCCTCCTCTTCTTCAACAACCGCAGTCAAAGCAGCCACTGGCTTAGAGATTTGAAGCATCTTAATCCGATAATTAATGAAGGCAAACATCGCCGCAATGATCGTTGCGGATACAAGGTTAATGCCAAGAGAAGCAGCTAGGGTAAAACCAAAGAAGAATGGAATAAAATCGAGTGGTTTGGAAACAATTTGTTTTAACAGAATCGCAATACCTACACAAGGAAGCAAAGATCCTACTGTAAAAAGGGTCTTCATGGCTAAGCCATCCATGGGTAAATAATTTTTGATTAAGTCAACCATTGGAGCGCCCATCTTAACCATAATCATCGTAGGTAAGAAGGAAAAGAGAATATGAGAAATCCAAGGATAAACCATATCTACTAGATAAAGTTTGTCATAATCCCCTTTTTCAACAGCAGTCCACCCCATATGTTGCCAAACAAGGTTCATCGTAGCTGTTCCATAAAAAAGAACCGTACCCAAAGTACCAACCATAGTACCAAAGGAAGTGGCCAAAGCTTGTCCATCTGGAGAGTCAGCGGATAAGCCATAAGATTTTAAAGCAATCATCGCTAAAGGAATACCAATGTAGGATACAGCGCGAACATCAGCCGAAACGGTTCCTCCAGGTGTAACCAAAGCGATGTAGACAATCTGCATAGCTACACCAACCAAAATGCCAGATTGAATATCACCAAGGACGATACCACACACTAAACCACCCACTAAGGGACGACCAAGAGTGTAGTTACCAAAACTCGTACCACCAAGACCAGGCATACTCGCCAAACAAGCAAATAAACCTAGGATAGCAGCTTGTAACCAACTGATTTCCATAAGTTGTTTTCCTCTTTTCTTTTATTTGTAAAATAAAAGCAAGAGTCTTGAATTAGAATCTACCCTCTTCAAGACTCTGCTTGGAAAGGGTTTGAGAAGGTTAGATCCTAATAACCAAAGCGACCTTTAAAATCGCCCCAGTTTCCAATGGAAACATCTGGGAGTAAAGCAAATTTTACGTTGTACCCAGCTTTATTGATTTTTTCAAGTGCATCCGCTTCTTCTTGCGTAATGGATTGATTGTTTCCGAGTTTTACCGCATTTGGTCTATCGTTACAAGGACCAATAATGAGCGTATCCACACCAGGTTTAAAATCAGATTCCACTAAAATCTTTTCCATGTCGACTGGATTTTTGGTGATTACAAAGTAGCGAGTATCGGAGTTTAATACTTTAGGAGCTTTTTTGATAAATTCATCAACAGTCCAAACAAAGGTTTTCTTTCCAGAAGCGGCTTTATAGGCATTTTTCAAAACTGGGTTCGTAGCGGCTTTATCGTTGACCGCAATAATGCCATCACAGGGATATTCTTTTGCCCATCTGGTGCAAGTTTGACCATGAATCATGCGGTCATCTACTCTTAAAAATGAAACACTCATAAGGTCCTCCTTTAAAAGCAATTGTTAGCCATACAATGCTTTTTTATTTTTTGTCTTCGATAAATTTGATTTCTCTATAAATCCCCTATTTGAGGTATAAAATCCTTTTTTTGCTAAAAATAGAGTAAGAGCAAAAATATTGATATAAGAGTTGGATAAAATTTTTAGGATGAGTATCTTTCGAATTATATAAGGATAAAGGAGGATAGGACCTGCCATGGTAGGTAGGATGAATAAACAGGCCTTATCCCTTATAGTGAGTTAAACGTCTTCTTCCTCTTCCTCATCGTTTATAGCAATTACAAATTCCTTTAATGCATCCTTAGCCTCCGCCTGTACAGCATCTTTTAAGGACTCTAAATCCAGAACGTCTTTCATCAAAAGAGCTGTTAAGCCAAGGGGTAAGTTCATGCCACCTACAACACGTGTTTGATGGGTTAAGCCTTTTTCATTAATGACATTACAAGCTGTAGTAAGTGGAGATCCACCGATTAAGTCACCTAACAACAAGATTTCATCGTTTTCTTGAATAGGAGCGATGACTTCGGAAAACTTTTCGGCAAATTCGTCTGCACTCTTACCATCCTCAAGTCCACAGGAAAGTAAGTCGTTTCTCTTACCAGCAAGCATGCCTAATGCGTTGGCTAAACCATCCGCAAATTGGCCATGGCTTACCAAAACTACATATTTCATGTTTTCTTCTCCCTTCTTGCACACATATTTTCCAAAATTCAGTAAATTTTATGAATGGGCATTTGTCATAACCCATATTGCGAAACTGCATAACTTCATATGACATTTGTCAATTGCCAAAAGTCTTTGGTCTCCCCTTCCACTTTGTGATTCTTTTTATAAAAAGTGGGAAGAATAGCCTTAGAGGGTTCAATGTTTTTAAATAAAAAAAGATGTCTATTCGACACCTTTTTCGAAATCATTTTATTATTCGCGTAAAAAGAGATTTAACTGATTTTGAAGCTTCAATAAATCCAAATCCAAGTCATTCGAAGACAGAAGAATTTGATCCACTCCGTTTTCAAGTAAAGAGATCGCTTCTTCATATTTTCGAAATCGGTTTTTAGAGCGTGAATGCGTAATAGCCCAATCCAAACACTCTAGTGAAAAAGTCGTTTCCTCTTTTGAAAAGCCTATACTCATTTCCAAATTTTTTAAGGCTGAAATACTTCCTGTATGGTTGGCGATTAATTGTTGTGTTGTTTCATCTGCTACAAATATTTTCAAGAGGTCCCAGGCTTCATGAGTATGATGGGTTATAGCCGAAATTCCCATCATGAGCGTATCTAAACAGGCCGAGGCCTCATTAGGGTCTTGAGAGGGCATGGGCAACATCGTCCATTCAAAGGTAGAATATTTACCTACTTTCCAAGGATAAGGACGATAGGTCTTATATTCAGCCAAACTCATGGGAGCAAAAACGGTTCTACCTGAATCAAAGCCTTGATTAACATAAGTGGAATTTTGGTTTTGATCATACTTTTCTAGTCTTTGCATAAATTGAATAGCCATTTTGACTTGATCGTCATTCACTAAGGCATTTTGACCAGATTGGTCAAATAGCTCTAAGCCAAAAGCTTCTACGGCATCGTTCCAAGTGTAATCCACAAAACCAAAAAGATCATTTTGACCATCTTGATTGGTATCCTGAGTTACTTTTTCACAAATACTTAAAAACTCCTCTAAGGTCCAATTTTGATTGGGCAAAGCAATATCTTCTTGAACTAAAAGAGTAGTGTTGACAAACATCAATTTTAAATTGCATTGGTAAGGCATGGCATAGAGTTGATTATGATAAATGCCTTCTTCTAAAGCAGGCTCATAGTATTGTTCTAAACTCACTTTAGGTTCTTGAATGACAAACTTATCTAAGTCCAATAAAGCACCAAGACTCGCTAACATATTGAAGTCTTGATCCAATACCATAAATACATCTGGTTGTTTGCCTTGTACGATTTGATCAGATAACCATTGAGAATAATCATCTTTGACAATTCCACTAATGTATTCCACTTGAACATACGGATGACTTTCTTCAAAGCGTTCAATCAATTGGTCAACAACTTGATACGTTTCAGCTTCAGGAACTCCCCAATTGCTTGTAGAAAAGATGCCAAGACGCAAAGTAAATGGAATGGGTAAGCGAGGAACTAGAACGGAAATAAGAACACTTCCTATTAATAAAATCGCGATGATTCCAATCCATTGATGATGAGCTCTAGATGGTTGAATCTTCTTTGATGAAATCTTAAAACGGTATTGAGTGATCAAATTTCGAAAGGCATGATTTATTTTTTGGTTATCCCGCATCTTTAATCATGTCCCGCACTTTTTGACGATTTTCTACCGCCCAAATAGCCAATTGAGTACGATCACGCAATGAAAATTTATTCAAAATGCTCGATAGATAATTCCGTACCGTACCCTCAGAAAGATAGAGAATGGCAGCAATTTCTTTATTGGAACGTCCTCTTCCAACTTGTTGAATCACTTTCCATTCCGTTCGAGAAATTTCACTTTCCGCTTTACGATCCACCTTAATAATCGTATCTTCATCCAAACGTTTGGAAAACATAGAAAAGACTTTCGCAGCAATGTCTGGATTCAACATCGCTCCTCCTGAATGGACTGTTTTAATCGCTGTAGTTAATTCATCCATGGAGACTCCTTTAAGCAAATAGCCACTTGCACCATAGCGTAAAGCGGAAAAAACAAAGTCCTCATCATCAAAGGTTGTTAAAACAATGACTTTAGTTTTGGGATAGTCCTTTTTAACTTGTTTAGTGCATAGAACTCCATCCATTTTAGGCATTCGAATATCCATTAAAATCACATCAACATATTCCTTTTTTAAAATATCAAGAACACCTAAACCATTTGAAGCTGTGCCCACCACATTGAAATCTTCATCCATGGATAACACAATTTTCAAAGAATCGCGAATGAGAGCTTGATCATCTGCAATCACTACATTAATCATCCAATTCTCCTCTTTGCAGCGGCACCTGAATGAAGGTCATAAATCCATCGGAACCATCAAAACGAATAGAACCGTGAATAGCTGCAATTCTCTCTTTCATTTGAGTTAACCCATACCCTGGCTGAATGCTCATGGATCCAAAACCATTGTCTTCAATTTCGAGCATCAAATTATTATCCTCTATATAAAAATGAATGGATATGATCGAAGCAGCTCCATGACGGATGGAATTTGTGATGCTTTCTTGAACTACACGAAATAAAGCATCTTCCTTTGCTACGTCAAAATTCACTCCTTCGATATCATAATTTAAGTCAATCTGTAGCCCCTCACTCAATTGGGTAAACTCTAAAATCATTTTTTGTAAAGCACCATTTAATCCAGATTGTTCTAAGGCTCCAGGACGTAATTTCTCTAGAGAGTTTCGTACATCTCCAATTCCTTCACGAACTACCTGACTTACAAGTTGCAATTGCTTTTTGGCCATTTCAGGCGATTTATCAATAATGATTAAAGTAGCATCTACTCCCGCCGCAATGCCCGTTAAGGCATGGCCAAGAGTATCATGAATTTCTCGCGCCAATCGTTTACGCTCATTGTTTTCACCAATCCGTTCAGTAATGGCCGCATAATTTTTAAGTTCGCGGTTTACCTGATTGATCATATTGAGTTCTTGAGAAATATTTTCATTTTCAATCGTTTGATGCGAAATATAGAGGGATAAATAGGCTACAAATCCAAGTAAGTTTAAAGTTTCCAATACATTTTTAATCAAAACCAATAATCCACTGATTTGATGATCGAGAATGTCAAAATAAGCCATAGGATCCGTAATCGAAAAGAAAAAAGAAAAAACATAATAATTTGAAAAGAAGTATAATGCGACTAAAATTCCCATGAGCCTATAGGTCACAGATACTTTTTCTCGGCGCAAGTGAAATAAGCAATCTGAAAATACCAATAAAAATAACCCAGAATAAGCCATATTCAGTTGGTAAATAATCGTAAAGGCCAATACAATCTCAAGAGCAATGCTTGCAATATTTGTAGTTTTTCCCGAAATCTCTGTCACAGAACGCGATAAAATAAGAGCCGCAAGAAGGGCAAATAAAAAAAGGCAGCCGAAAAATACAAACACTGGATCGCGCGGAATATGTGAAACACGGCTTAAAAACAAATAACTCTTATTTTGATCGATGAGAAAACGTGTGGTTAACAAATTAGTTCCCGCATAAAACATGACAATCAGATAATTAAGTCCCACCATGAAATGGCGTAAGGAACTAATCCATTCCATACTTTGAATCTTTTTCATTCCCTTAAGCTTTTTCACCGTGCTCATTGCCATTCCCTCAAATTTTGCTTTTGAATATTAGAGCGATCTAAAAGCTCTACAGGGATGATCATGGTGGAGTTCACTTCAAGCCCCTCTAAAAAAGCATACATATTCTCTGAAGCATATCGCGCCATAGTATAAGGAGATTGCATCACAGTGGCTTCTGCTACCGAGTCTCGCATCAATTGCTCTTTAAAATCTGGCGTTCCATCTACTCCATATACCCGAATGTCATCACGATTGGCATATTCTAAAGCCGCAATAGCGCCCATCGCACTTGGATCATTGAGACACATGATGAAATCAATATCTGGTGTTTGAGCTAAAAGATCTAAAACAACAGGCATCGCAATTTCCGTTTGGCCCTCACTTTCTGCTTCATTCACGATTTTAAATTGATCAAATTGAGCGATAGTATCTTTAAAGCCTTGAATACGATCTTGTCCACTGATGGTGGAGGAATGTTTAATCAAGGCTACATTTCCTCCTTCATATTTTTGATGAAGATCTTGGGCCCACAAAACTCCTACTTGATAATTATTGGAATATACCGCACTGACAATATCCGATGAAGAATCAATGGGACAGTCAATAACGATTACTGGAATTCCTTGGTTCGTGGCTTTTTCAAGGCTATCAGCAATTTGAATGGAATTCACTGGATTAATAAAAATACCATCCACTTTCATTTCAATAAATTCTTCAATCTGTTGAGCTTGTTTTTGAGGATCAAGCATTGGATCTCGTAAAACCAAAGAATCACCTTTATTTTGAATACTTTTCACCAATTCATTTTGGATGACCGAATAAAATGGATTGTTCATGGTCATATAAGTGACTCCAAACAATCGAAAGTTTCGATTGGCTGTATAAGAGTACACATCATACACAAAAGAGGAGGCGATAAACATTAAAGCGATGAGCATCCATAAAAATACATCTCTTTTTTCCTTCATGTTTGAGGACTCCTTTCACCTTTTTTATTCTTTTTTCGTATAAATAATCATAAGAATTTCATGTGGTGAATAAGGTTAACCTTTCCTTCTTTCATCTTAGTGTAACGTAAAATATTAAGATCTGAGCCGTATCTAGATCCTATAATTCTGTATTAATTAATTGATATTTCCTATTTAACGCCTTCTTTATTATCCTTTTTTTATCGTTAATCTAGATCTACAAAGAAGAAAACTGACTAAATTTCTTAAATAAATAAATTTTATGAACTTCTTTTCAATATTTAAAAGGCAATTTTTCTTATTAAAATAAGGTATAAAAGGGCTAAAAGGAGTGATAAAAGTTTTAATTTTCATAAAAGGATAGGTCTACAAACGCTTATATTTTTCACTATTTATTACTCTTTCTCTTCACTCATCTTTAAAGTTATCTAGTCCATTTATATTGACGAGTTAAAAATACTTTTTTCATGAAAAAACACGCCTCCTATCAAAAAGACGTGTTTTGTAGATCATGAAGAAAGAAAACAGAGATACTTAGACTGAAGGGAAGAGATTCTAAATCCTTTTAAGGCGATCTTCTTCTAATCCAGCTTTTTTACATCGATACCATCCAACTTGTGTTTCTGGAGCTAAATTATCAATAAAGTTCTGTTTTAAAACCAAAAAAGATTGTAAATCTTGAATAACATCCAATAGAGCAGTCCGCTCTTCTAAATTTTCCGCACTGACTCCAGCTGCCAATACTCTGGATCGTAACAATTTCGCATTTTTGAGTTCTTCATCAGGACGCTCACTTCTTGGTAAGGTTTTGATCACTACATCCATAAAATTAGCGGTTACTTCCACATGCGGTTGATCTTTATAGGCAATTTGAACATGCTTAAATAATTCATTCAATAAAACACATTGAGAGAGCCGTGTTTCAAAATAGCGAGAAAACCATTGATCGCTTAAATCAAAAGTGTTTTGTTCGTAGCGTACGGACTGGTTGATATCATCAGGCAAAGCTTTTTCTAAGGCTTTAAGTTTTAGTTCGTAATGATTATCCATTTCTTCATTTTGAAGCAATCCCTTGGCTTCCTCTAAAAGCTGTTGAATTTCTCTTTCAATTTCATGAATCCGTCTATCTAATCGTTGACGATCACTGATATCGGGCTGAATAAGATTCAAAACAAGAGAAATAGAGAGGCTAATGAGAAGCAACCAACATTCATTTAAAATTCCTATCCAAGTAAAATCTTGGTTGATCAAGAAATAAACGCCAATTACCGCATTGACTGAAAGAGTACTTTGCCAATCAAGAATCTCAATAATAAAAACTTCGATGATCAAAAAAAGAGCATAAGCCAAGTAGATTTCTTGAAAAAAAGGCATGATCACTATACATATGGCAATAGTAATAATAAAGGATAACCAACGTCGGATACTGAGGCGAAAGGTTTCCTTCCTAGTTCCAGCACTTAGTGTTAGAAGCGTTATAGTTCCAGCTGAAGCTGGGTTTGGCAAATTTAGTCCCGCACAAATAAAAATGGCTAAAGCCGAGCCAAATCCGATCTTAATCGCATGAATCAAATGAATTCGCAAGGTAGAACGATGAAAATTTTTATTCATATTCTAACCGTACCATGGAGTTTAAAAGGATAGAGAAAATTTATAAATTTTTGGATTGATTTATTCTTCTTAAATCTAATTTCCTCCTTTTCTTAAAATTTAAAAGGTCCTAGAAATTTGTTCTAAATATCTTTTCCTTTCCTTTGAAAAAGAGTAAAATATTTTAAGTATTTATAGACTTATCTATAAATACTTAATGCGGATGTGGTGAAATGGCAGACACGCTGTCTTCAGGCGGCAGTGGGGTAACCCGTGTGCGTTCGAATCGCATCATCCGCACCAAATTGATTATTCACCCGATATATGAATATATCGGGTTTTATTTTTTATAGAAAAAGACTTGATAAGCACTTATCAAGTCTTTGGTTGAAATCATTTAATCTTCATTGGTTTCTATCTTAGTACCAATATCTTTACGAAAGAAAAGGTCTGAACAATGAATATGGTTTGCCGCACTTCTGGCATTGTTTGCAGCTTCTTCTAGATTCTTTCCTTTGGTGGCTACCATTAAAATTCGGCCTCCATTGGTTTCTAGCCCATTTTTTCCCTGTTTAACATGATTGAGAAATAGACTTCCTTCAAAATCTTCATCTGTGGAAATAGGACATCCCACGGATATAGAATCAGGATAGCCATTATCCGCTAAAACGATTCCCACTCCCGTATCTTTAGACCATTTGAGAGATGGCTTTTTATAGTCTTTTACCTCTTGCCAAGCTTTTAATAAATCGGATTCCATCAATATAGATTCAATACAAGCTCCAGTTTCGGAAAGACCTGCTTTTAGATTCACACAAATAGGGCCTTGGGCCGATAAAATAAATTCTCCTGACAAAATTCCAGAATAATCAATACCATCTTTTTGAAGTTCTTTTAAAAAGGGAACTAAAATTTCTTCTACTACTTGTCTTCCAATTTCTTGGCTCAAGTGACTTTTAGGATCGCAAATTACGCCCATTCCTTTGGATTGAGCATCATCTTCATTTTCATAGACACCACGAATGACCATGAAAGGCAATAAAGGTAAAACTCGATCTTTCCAAACAAATACGGGCAAGTTAAAGCGTGGCCCTTCAATAAAATCACAAATCATAATTTGAGTAGGGCCTTGGGTAAACCACTCTGTCACAAGATCTGCGGCTTCATCTCCGTTATAAGGAATCGCAAAACGACCTTCTCCAGCTACTTCTTTTAAAACGGTAGGGCCTTCTAAATCACTTACTAAATTAAGAGCTTGTTCCAAATTGTCACAAAGAGTAAAACCAGCTACAGGAATATCACTCTCTTGCATCCGCTTGGTCCAAAGAGGCTTATTATCAATCAATTTCGCATCTTTTTTACTTGGTGAAATCACATTCCATCCTCGGCTGGCAATTTTTTCTTTCCAACCTTGACGAATGAGATGTTCATCCAAAATAAAGACATAATCAGGATCTACTTGAGAAATGGTCTGCAAGATATTTTCCGGAGCATAGGGAATAGGCAATTCCTCCATTGATTGTTCAAATTGAACTGTGCCTGGATTGCCAGGGCAGACTAAAATTTGGTGGTTGCCCGTACGCTCAAGGGCTGCAGCTAGAGCCTGTTCCTTGGCATTTTCACCAATGATGATGACTTTCATACATTTTCAGGATTGAAGATCCGTGAGAAAATCCTGATCCTCCTTTCTAAGCATTAGGAATATATTTTCTTAGGTCTCTTAAGTTTTAAATCCTTTTGGTAAGTAGCATTGACCTTGGAGAAAGTAAGGTTAGATTTAAAACTTAAACCGAGCCTCGTTACGGCCATATTTCTAGGCTTCTATGATTGTCATCATACCATGAGAATTTTACGGTCCATTTGTTCCATTCTTTTCTCTTAAAAGTTTAAGAGTGAAACATCACTTCTATTTCAATTTCTTGATGAAATCCCTTAAAAGCAATCAATTTCCTCTTCTCTTTTCCCTTCAAGTTCTCTTCTTTAAAAGCTCTTTTTTCTTCTAGGGTCATTTTTGGTTTCTTTTTCAATGGAATTTAAAAATTTATAAAATGTAGAGGATTTAAAGACGATTCAAAAACTTTATAAACAGAAAAATTGATTCTCAAAATGAATAGCCATGGATTATAAAATATGACATCATTCTTTATGAGAATTTTTCTAAAGATTTCTATTTCGATTAAAATTAAAGATTTAGAATAAAAGCTTACTCAGAAAGGAGGGGCGAAATGGCAAAATCCAAAAGCCAAGCTACAATTAAAAAAAATACAAAGAAAAGTAAGCCTTCTAAGAAGAAAAAAAAGCGCTTATGGTCCCTATTGGGAACCATTTTTTTGGTGGGGCTTTTAATCCTCTCTGGATGGGGCCTTTATCGTTATTTTCATCCCCTTGAATTAAAAGGAGATTCTTACCGAACAGAACTAAAAGAGCCTTTTGATACCTATGGAAATATTCAATCCATTTTATTTCATCCCCTTGAATCGGTTTCATTAGTTGGGGAGGTGAAGACCGATGAGATTGCGCGCTTTGATGTTTCCTATACCTTTGAAGGAGAAAGCTATCCGTTTACGGTAGAAGTGGTGGATAGTAAAGGGCCTATTTTAGAATTGCAAGATGTAATGGTCGATCTCAATACTCCAGTCATTGCAGAAGATTTCATTACGCGGATTGGAGATGCTTCTAACTATTCATTTCGAATGGATGGCCAAACAGACCCTGGACAAGCCGGCTCTTTTACCATTACCGTAACAGCACGGGACACCTATAATAACATCACGACCAAAACAGCCCAACTCATTCGAAAAATGGATAAAACAGCACCTACCCTTCAAAATTTCGATGAAAAAGTGATTTTATTGCAAGGAGATGTCTATGCTCCCCGCTCTTATACCGTTCAAGACGATTTGGACAAAGATCCAAAAGTATATATTGATTCCTCTCAACTCAACATCAGTACCCCTGGGACCTATACGGTCCAATACACCACTTCGGATCGTTCGGGAAATCAACGCAATTATCAGCAGACGGTTATCGTAGAAGAAAATCCCGATTATGGAAAACCCATTTGTTATTTAACGTTCGATGATGGACCTTCACCCACAACTGCTGAAATTCTAGAGATTCTCAACCAATATGGAATTCCGGCTACATTTTTTGTGAGTGGAGCGGATGAAAGTTCCCTAAGCCTGCTTAAAACCATCAAAAAAAATGGCCATTCTATTGGGCTACTTTCCTATAGCGATAGTTATCCCATCGTGTATGCAAGTGAAGAAGCCTATTATGAAGACTTAAAAAAAATTAGCGATGTGGTAACCCAATACACTGAAATTCAAGCTGACATTGTTCGTTTTTTAGGTGGTTCTTCTAATACCTTGGCTTCTACCTATTGCGAAGGAATCATGAATAATTTAGTAAAAACCATTGAATCCAAAGGCTATTCTTACTTTGACTGGAATGTGAGTTCCCAAGATGATACAGGAGCCTATGTGGATGTAGACACCATTGTAGCCAGTGCCTGTCGAGGAATTGGCATGGACAATGTTGTCATTCAATTACATGATTCCGCCGGAAAAGAAACTACCGTTCACTCCTTACCCCAGATCATTCAAGCCTATAAAGAGGCCGGATATGTTTTTCGAGGACTAACAAGAACCTCTATTCCCATTCATCACTATGTTTCTTAAGTTCTCTTCGTCTTTAAGCTAGAAATCCAAGTTTCTAGCTTTTTTCTTTTTCACGTTCTAGAAGTTCTATCGATCTCTCTCAATCAAAAATTCTAAGTCGCATTTACTCTTTTTACGGATAAAAAGATGGGGAATAATGAAGAAAAAATTTATTATGGGACTTTATGGGATTATTTTAAAATTTTCTTGGAAATTTAAGATTTTTTTTAATCTTATTTCTAAAAAGAACAAGTATACTTTTAGTAAATCATTTAGAGGACGTATAGAAGAAATAAAACACTATTTTTTAACTTAAATTCATCTTTTCTTTGACTTTAAATTTATTTTCATTAAATAAGGTTTTCAGTTAAGATAAAAAATGAGTTTGAGTTTTTAGAAAGGGGAGTTTTCATAGAGATGAACTCAATTCCATTTTTAAATACCCATAAAAAAAGGATGAGTTGGATGACAGCTCTCTTAATTATTTTATTGGTGATATTCGCTGGTTTAATAGGATGGGGAGTATACCGTTATTTTCATCCACTTGTTTTAAAGGAAAAAACTTACATTGTTCAACCCAATAGTGAATTTGATCCGTATGGAAATATTCAAACGCTAGCCTTTGGGTCTTTTGATGAAGTCGCCTTTGAGGGAAATGTAGATACCAGTACCCTAGGAGTGAGTCAAGGACAATATATCTACAAAGGAAAAACCTATCCTTTTACGATCAAAGTCGAAGATACTTTAGGACCTGTCTTAGAAGTTCGGGATGTAACTGTGGATGTCAATGCACCTGTAACCGCTCAAGATTTTGTCATTTCGGTTTCAGATGCCTCTCGCTATGCCTTTCGTATGGATGGGGCGAGTTCTCCAGGAAATAAAGGGACCACGACGGTAACCATTACAGCCAAAGATGAATATGATAACATCACAACCAAAACAGCCAGGCTTACTCGGGAAGTAGATGAAGTGGCTCCAACCATTGAAAACTTTGAAGCAAACATTTCTCTTCTTCAAGGGGATCCCTATCTTCCTCAAACATATACCGGGAAAGATAATTTTGATGTTAATCCCACCATCGCTGTGGATGGGGGCAGCGTGGATAGCAGTGTTCCTGGAACTTACACTGTTCACTACACTGTCAGTGATAAAGCTGGGAATCAAACGACCTATGATCAAGCTGTAACGGTAATAGAAAATCCGGACTTTGGAAAACAGATTTGTTACTTGACCTTTGATGATGGTCCTTCAAGTACTACGATTCAAATCTTGGATATTTTAAATCAATATGGGGTAACAGGAACTTTCTTTGTCATTGGAGCCAATCCAGAATATTACTATTTGATGAAGAACATAGTCGATTCTGGCAATACCATCGCTCTTCATACCTTCTCTCACGATTACCCAACCGTATATGCGAGTGAAGAAGCCTATTTCCAAGATCTTCAACAAATTAGTGATCTAGTAGAAAGTCAAACCGGTGTTAAATCCTACGTCATTCGGTTTCCAGGTGGCTCTTCAAATACTATTTCAGCGGATTATAGTCCGAATTTAATGACAAAATTGGTACAGGAAGTGGAAAACAGAGGATATGCCTATTTTGACTGGAACGCCGATTCGACGGATGCTTCTGGTAATGGGGTAGATCCAGCTGTTTTAATTAGCAATGCGACTGCTGGCATCGGCCAAGATCATGTTGTGCTCTTAATGCACGATACCGATGCGAAAAGTACCACGGCTCAAGCCTTACCTCAGATTATTCAAGCCTATAAAGATGCAGGCTATATTTTCCGCGGATTAACAACTTCTTCTCCAGCTGTTCATCATGGAGTAAATAATTAATTTTTTAGGATAGTATCCACTATCCTTTTTTTATTTTTGCCTTACAGAAAAAGGAGATAGAACAGTTCTATCTCCTTTTTGAAAAGACTAAATTCCGGTGATGAAATGGAAAGCTTGAGTAGCAGCTCTTGCTCCATCTCCACAGGCTGTTACCACTTGGCGCAATTCTTTATAAGTACAATCTCCTGCGGCATAGATACCAGGAACGGATGTTTTCATTCCTTGTTGGGTAATGATATACCCATTTTCGTCCATAATTCCTAAATCTTTGGCAAAAGCGGTTTCTGGAATATGGCCAATGAAAGGGAAGACTCCTTCACAAGGAATCGTAATGGAATCATGAGTTTCTATATTTTCCAAGACGATACCCGAAACCTTTCCCTCGGTTAATAAGATTTCTTTTGGGATATGACGACGAATCACCTGAATCTTATCGTTTTTCTCCACTTCTTGTCTTGCTTTTTCTGTCGCACGGAACACATCACGCCGAATCACGATTGTCACACTTGAGGCAAAGCGAGTTAAGAATTGAGCTTCTTCTAAAGCGGAATCTCCTCCTCCAATCACCACAACGCGTTTATCGCGGAAAAAAGCACCATCACAAACAGCACAGAAGCTTTCACCATGACCAATGGCATCTTGTTCACCCGGAATACCCAATTGTTTTTCTTTGGCTCCAGTGGCAATCAAGATGGCTTTGGCCGTAATAACTGATCCATCTTGTAGCTTTACTTGTTTTTCTTTAGTGACTTCTTCTACATATCCGTACATGTATTCGGCCCCAAAAGATACGGACTGCTGATACATTTGAATGGCTAAATCTGGTCCGGATACACTAGGAATTCCTGGATAGTTATCAATTAAATAGGTCTTTAAAAGTTGTCCTCCAGGAGCGGAAGCATCAATCATGAGGGTGCTTAATCCAGCTCTTGAAGCATAAATGGCAGCTGTCATTCCAGCGGGACCTGCCCCAATAATTACCAAATCGACTTGTCGATCCATATTGTTTCCTCCTCTATTGCATTTGGAAGCTGTCGTAAATCCGTGATGATACGACAGGGATGTTGTTGATGTAAGGCACGATTTTGTGTTTCATCTACAGTATAGCCCACGGAATAAAAAGCCGCGTTGCGAGCCGCTTGAATGTCCACTCCATTGTCCCCAACATAGATCACTTGATCAAGAGGATACCCAAAGATGGTCGCAGCCTGAATCAGACCGGCAGGATTGGGTTTACAAGCGGGTTGATCTTCTTTGCCCAAGACTTGATCAAAGTAGGGGGCAAGATTGGTTAAGCTTAATCCATATTCCACAGGATAACGTCGTTTGTTGGAAACAATACCTAATGAATAGCCTTGATCGTGTAAATTTTTGAGGGTTTCTTGGGCATAGGGCATTGGTTTTAAAAATTTAGGATGCAATTCTAAATTAATTTTTTGATACAAATCAATAATTTCCGGAACTTCATCGGGTGGAAAATAGCGTCCAAAGCTTTCTTCTAAAGTAGGGCCGAAAAAGGAATAGAGCTCTTGTTGGGACAAGGGATACCCCGGCTTTTTCTTTTTAAATACTTGACGAAAGGTTTCAAATACAAGTTCACGGGAATCAATTAAAGTGCCATCGAGATCAAATAGCAATAAAGGTTTTTCCTTCGACTTTTTAAAAAAGCTTACCCAAATATAACCAATTAAACCTAAGATAAGACAAATTAGGTTTTCCGTTTGGTGAATTGGTGTCAACAATAAAATAATGGAACACATCATAAGCGAAACAAACCAAACTTGACCAAAATGCTTATAAAAGCGTGCTGTATATTCTTGGCGTAAGAGAATAAAACCAAGCAAAAGAAGCAACTGACTCATCATGATGTGAAGGTGATGGGTACCATGCAACCCATATAACAAAATGGCTAGACCAACGGGCATCCATATTCCAAGAGCATCGAGCACGCGTAAGCGATGAAGCGGTAAGGGAAAACAAATTCCAATCACGGCCAAAGCTACGATGAGCGAAAACTCTGGATTTTTAAGAAGCGCTCCAAGTAATCCAAAGATGAGTGTAAAAACCGCTAAAAATATAAAACGCTTTTTTTTCTCAATTCCCCAACGGCTTAGGGTAGTGTAAATTCCCATTTCTACAACCAACCAAGCGGCAATCCAAGACAAAATCGCTAAAATGTGACTTGATAAATACAATCGATTATTCATTTTGTAATTCTCCTTAGAAAAAAGGCTTTTTTTCATTATCTCCTTACTTTCCTTAAAATGAGAAAGACAATGCCAAGGTTTCTTTTTAAAAGAAAGAGACAAGAGAAAACAAAAAAAGCCCTAGAAAAAGGGCTAGAAATCAATCTTGTCGATTTTTTTCGATTTCCTTTAAGACCAATTCTTCAAATTCTTTAGCCGAATCGAAGCCATCTAGTTGTAATAAATAATTGGTTACAGCTGTTTCAATAACCGTTCCCATAGGACGACCATAGGTCACGGGAATGGTCATTCGAACAATTTTAATCCCAAGATATTCACTGTACTCTTTTCCCTCTAAGCCAATGCGATCATAATCCGCATTGGAATCATAGGGTTCAAGAACAATCTCCATGCTAATCTCTACATTGCTAGCAACCGAGGTAATCCCATATAACCGCTTGACATCGATAATGCCTACTCCGCGTAATTCCATATATCCCGCAATAATTTGAGCTGTTTTTCCGATTAAGGTGTTATGAATACGATAAATATCCACTCGATCATCCGCAATGAGTTGATGGCCTCGTTTTACTAAGTCCAAAACAATTTCGCTTTTTCCCGTTCCACTGGCCCCAGAGATCAACACCCCAACCCCATAAATCCGAACTAGTTCCGCATGAACAAGTTGAGCGGGAGCTAAAAGTTCATCCAAATAATTGGTAACATTGACCACCAATTGACTTGTTTTCCGATTGGTTAGAAATACAGGAAAATTTTTTCGATCGGCGATTTCTTTTAATACAGGAGGACATTCTCGATCTCCCGTAATCAAAATACATGGCGTTTGGTCATTGGTTAAAAACTCAAAAACACGCCGTTGAGAAATTTCATCCATTTCATCCATGATGTACCGATATTCTTTCCCACCGATCACTACGATACGCTTGGTTTGAGAATTAGAAAAATAACCCGCGAGTTCAAGTCCTGGTCGATTGATATCAGGTAGAGTGATCACTCGATTGAGTGCAGTTGGCGTTCCGCTAACTTGCTTATAGTGAAATCGGCGCACTAAATCACCGACGGTTGTTTGTGCCATAAAAATCCCTCCATGAGGCCTCGTAGGTTTTACTCAAAATTGGTTATGAGTTTCTTCTAAGATACCCTAAAAACTGCCTTTAATTGGTTCTCTTTATTTTATGCTTCTTTTTTTCGGAATGGCTAGAGTAAGCGAAGGAGCCTATAAAAATTTTATGGAGAATAACGAAAATTAAATCCATAAAAATGACTTTGTTTATCAAAAATGAAACCGCATTCTAAAACAAAATTTCTCTTTTATATTTTTGCATAGAGAAAAATCTTTTTGGAGTCTCTTTAAATTAGAGAAAGTAATTCAAATAAGCCTAAAAAAAAAGATGAAATGACTCATTTCATCTTTAAAACTCTAAACTCTTTGCAATCTTTTACTCAGCGGTTTCTTTTTCAGACTTCTTGGCTTTCAAACCATTTGTAGCCTTTAAAAGTGGTTTTAAATAGCGCCCTGTATGACTCGCTTCCACTTTAACAATATCTTCTGGAGTTCCACAAGCAATAAGGGTTCCTCCGTCATCTCCACCTTCTGGTCCGATATCCAAGATATAATCCGCATTTTTAATGACATCCAAATTGTGTTCAATGACAATTACCGTATTGCCCGTATCCACTAAACGCTGTAAAACTTCGATCAACTTGCGAACATCCGCAGAGTGTAACCCTGTAGTGGGTTCATCCAATACAAAAACCGTTTTTCCGGTGGGCTTTTTTTGAAGCTCACTAGCTAACTTCACCCGTTGGGCTTCTCCTCCAGAAAGAGTAGTGGCAGATTGACCAAGTTTAACATACGAGAGGCCTACATCAGCTAAGGTTTGAAGCTTATGACGGATTTTAGAAATAGAACTAAAAAATTCAATTCCCTCTTCTACAGTCATCTCTAAAACGTCGGAAATCGTTTTTCCTTTATAGGTCACTTGTAGAGTTTCCTCATTATAGCGCTTGCCATGACACACGTCGCATTGTACATAGACATCCGGTAAAAAATGCATCGAAATTTTACGCAGGCCATCCCCTTGACAAGCTTCACAGCGTCCTCCTTTCACATTGAAAGAAAAACGGGACTTGTTAAAGCCAAGCATGCGTGATTCTTTGGTTTGAGCAAATAAATCACGAATATCATCAAAGACGCCTACATAAGTAGCTGGATTGGAACGGGGAGTCCGTCCGATGGGTTCTTGAGAAATTTCGATGAGTTTATCGATGTGCTCAAGACCTTCCATAGCCTTGGCTTGCCCAGGTTTGGTTCGGACTTTTCCCAAATGATGTTGGATGGTACGGGTAAGGACATCAGTAACCAAAGACGATTTTCCCGATCCAGAAACACCTGTTACGACAGTTAGCGTGCCAAGAGGAAAGGTGGCCGTAAGATGTTTGAGGTTGTTTTGCGTGGCATCGATGACTTTAAGAACTTGACCATTCCCAATTCGGCGTACTGGAGGATAGTTGATCGTTTCTTTACCGGCTAAAAAGCGTCCAGTTATCGATCGATCATCCTGCATGACTTCTTGAGGAGTCCCTGCACTCACGACTTCTCCTCCATGAAGACCAGCTCCTGGACCAATATCAACAATATAGTCACTCGCACGCATCGTATCTTCATCGTGTTCGACCACAATCAAAGTATTCCCAAGGTCTCGCATCTCTTTGAGCGTTTGAATGAGACGATCGTTATCCCGTTGATGAAGACCAATAGAGGGTTCATCTAAGACATACATTACTCCCGTCAAACGAGAGCCAATTTGAGTGGCTAAGCGAATGCGCTGACTTTCCCCACCGGAAAGCGTGGAAGCCAAACGATCGAGAGTCAAATAGGTCAACCCTACATTCTTTAAAAATTGTAGACGAGAACGAATTTCTTTAAACACCAAATCGGCAATTTGATGTTGGGTAGAGGTGAGTTCCAAATGATCGATGAAGTCAATCGCCTTGAGGACACTCATTTGCGTCCATTCATAAATATTTTTTCCTCCAATGCGTACGGCAAGAACTTGATCATTTAAGCGAGCACCATGACAAGTAGGACAAGTTTGTTCCGATAAAAAGGATTCATACCAATCACGACTCCAATTTGAACTGGTTTCCAAATAGCGCCGCTCAATTAAGTCGGCAATTCCTTCAATGGGTTCGTTGTATTGGCGTTTTAATCCTTGATTATTATAGATGGTATATTCAATCGGCTCTTTAGAGCCGTGTAATAAAACATTGAGTTCTTTTTTGGAAAGGTCTTGAATAGGCGTATCCAAATCAATGCCATAATGGCTGCAAAGTGCTTCTAAACGTTGCCACTCTTGGTTGGAAGAGTTGGCGATATTTTTATAGTAAGCAATTCCTCCTTCGCGAAGAGTTAAAGCGGGATTGGGAATGAGTAGATCTAAATCCACTTTTTGAATAGAGCCAATCCCTTTACAATGAGGACAAGCTCCCATAGGGGCATTAAAAGAAAATAGACGTGGTTCAAGAGAAGGAACGCTAAAGCCACAAATTTTACAAGCATAGTTAGAGGAAAATAACATCGTCTGTGATTCGTCTGGGGTAATGACTTTGGCTAAGCCCTGCCCTAACTCTAAGGCAGTAGACAATGAATCGTAGTAGCGAGAACGATTATCTCGTTTTACAATGCGGTCAATCACGACTTCGATGGTATGTTTCTTATTTTTTTCTAAAGCCTCTACTTCTTCCAAAAGCTTCATTTCCCCATCTATGATGACTCGCATGAAGCCATCTTTCATCAACTTGGCAAAGGTCTCCTTAAAGGTCCCTTTCTTTTCCCGCGCAATAGGCGCTACAATCGTCGTTCTTGTGCCATCTGGCAAAGTCATAATTTGGTCAATCATTTCTGTAATGGTTTGACCACTAATCGGTTCTCCATGAATTGGACAATAAGGGACACCAATACGCGCATACAATAAGCGTAAGTAGTCATAAATTTCAGTAACCGTCCCTACTGTGGAGCGAGGATTATGCGAAGTGGTTTTTTGATCAATCGCGATTGCTGGAGATAGACCATCAATTTGGTCTACATCTGGCTTTTCGGAATTGCCTAAGAACTGTCGAGCATAGGAGGAAAGCGATTCCATATAGCGTCGTTGTCCTTCGGCATAAATGGTGTCAAAAGCCAAGGAAGTTTTTCCACTTCCGGAAACACCTGTCATAATGATGAGCTTATTTTTAGGAAGCGTAAGATTGATATTTTTTAAGTTGTTTTCTCTTGCTCCTTGAATTTGAATCGTTGTTTCCAATTAGAATCCCTGCTACTCAGCCTATGGACAAGAATACCCATATTGAGGAAATTCCTGCTTCTTCCTGTATGCTTTCGATTCTATCTAGTCTT
>CAYTMK010000009.1:0-11047 GCA_964438885.1 uncultured Erysipelotrichaceae bacterium
ATGTAACGCCAATCCCACATAACGGATGCCGTCCGCCAAAACGGCCACGCGGCTAAGCTGATTTGTGTTGGCTAGTTGCACTAGCCCAAGATCAGCCATCTAGTTTTTGGGACAGTTTAGGAGGCCAGGCAGATGACACAATACGAGATTACGACTCTCGAAGAAAATCAGACCACGGGACGATTTGAGATGGCTCCCCTTCCCGATCAATTCGGAATTACACTAGGAAACGCATTGCGACGCGTATTGCTTTCGGCAATTCCTGGTGGGGCTGTCTTCAGTATTCGTATCGATGGGGTTTATCACGAGTTTACAGGAATGGAAGGCGTAACGGAAGACGTGGCTTCCATCATCCTGAATTTGAAAAAACTCATTTTAAAAATTGATATCAACGATAACAATACGTATACCCTTCGTATTCATGAAACGGGTCCTTGTGTTGTAACCGCTGGAGATATTCAATGCCCGGAAGGAGTGACAGTGCTCAATCCGGAACTGCCAATTTGTACCCTCTCTGCCGGCACCGAATTCAATATGGATATGCAGGCTAAGTTAGGCCGCGGCTATATTGGTGCCGATATCAATAAGCATAAGCAGGCAGGAGACAATGCGCCTCTAGGCATTATTTATACCGATTCGCTTTTTTCGCCCATTGTTCGGGTCGCTTACGCTGTCGATCAAGACTTTACCGCAGATGGTCAGCCTTATGACATTTTGCGGATGGAAATTGTGACCGACGGAACGCTAAAGCCCTCAGAAACTCTTTCAATTGCTTCTAAAATTCTTCGTGATCATTTATCCATTATCACGGAATCCGATTTTGAAACAGAAACAGAAGAGAAGAGTGAGGAAGAAACCCAACGCGAACGGGATGCATCGCTCAAATCCAAGATGATTGAAGATCTTGAGCTTTCTGTTCGCTCCTATAACTGTTTGAAACGGGCGGGCATTTCTACTGTCGATGAACTGTGCCAAAAAACAGAATTTGAAATGCAGCATGTGCGCAATTTAGGCAAAAAATCGCTGCAAGAAATCAAAAATAAAATTACTTCGCTTGGTCTGCATTTCAGATCGGGTGGAGAGAACGCATAGTAGGAGTCTATCAGATGAATAACCGCAAACTCGGCCGCACTTCTGATCATCGTAAAGCCCTGTTGCGTAACATGGCAACTTCGTTGATCGAAAGCGGCTCAATGGAAACTACAGAAATGAAAGCCAAAGAGCTGAGTTCGGTGATGGATCGTCTTGTGACACTCGCCAAACGTGGAGATTTGGCCGCTCGCCGTCAGGCTGCGGCTTATGTTCGCGATGTGGAAGTGGATGAAAACGGAACGACCGCCCTTCAAAAGCTCTTCAATGAAATCGGTCCTGCTTACCAAGACCGCAATGGTGGATACACTCGTGTTGTTAAAACACGTATTCGTCGCGGTGATGCAGCACCAATGGCAATTGTTGAATTCGTGAAATAAGCAGAGAGAAATCTCTGCTTTTTTTTGTGGTTTCGTTTTGGGTCCAAGAGAAAAGAAGGGCTTTTTCCATGAGAAGGAATGGGATGTGTTACCATGATTACATGACAACGTATGATGAGCTAACACGGTACGGCATTGTTCATCTCGTGCCCATTCTCCAGGCTGATTCTATGGAATATATGGAAAAGCTTCTTCAACTTCGCCATCCCAAAACGTTTTTGGAAATCGGAACGGCGATTGGTCGAACTTCCATTCAAGCTGCTCGTTTAATTGAAGATTTGCGTGTCGTCACCATTGAGAAAAATTCTGAAATGGCAAAAGTTGCACGCGAAAACATTGAAAAAAGTGGATTATCGGATCGCATTTTGTTAATCGAAGGCGATGCCAATGAAGTCGAGGTGCCTCTTCAAGAATATGACTTTATCTTCATCGATGCAGCCAAAGGACAATATCGACACTTTTTTGAGAAGTATTCTCCTCTGCTTTCCCAAGATGGAATCATTGTTTCGGATAATATGTTTTTTCATGGTTTGGTGGCCCATCCCGAACGAACTCATAATCGAAACACCAAGGGTCTTATTCGGCGATTGCGGGACTATCGGGCTTTTTTGGAACAACTCCCAGATTTTGAAACAGTGATTTTAGACACTGGAGATGGACTTGCATTGACCCAAAGGAGAAAGAAGATATGATCAAATTCTTACTCAAAAGCGCTCTACTCGTTGGAGCGGCTGGTCTTGTTTTAGAAGGTTTAAAGACATTAGAAGAAGAACAAGAAAAAAAGAAGGAATTTCATATTCCAAAAACGCCATCTCGTTTTAAAGACGATGAGGCTTCCACCGATACTGTTTCTTCTCAAGAAGCGCTCAAGGAAGAAAAAGAGTCCCTTGCGCCTTTGAACAATCAAGAAGAAAACGAAGTCTCTTCTTCATAGCCAAGGAGAAAGCTTATGAAATCATTGGATCGTTTTTACAAATGTTTACTCGCCCTTACGGGTTTTGTTGCTGTGGTAGGCGTGCTTTGTTATTGGATGGAGCGTTGTAAAGCCAAGCGCAATGCTTTAGATGCGTATTTAAGCCAAGATGCTTCAAGTGAAGAATTACAAAAAGTGGCCTCAGCCATCGCAGATGAAGAATATCTCGATCAGGACTTCCAAGAATGGACATCCGTTCCTCAAGGAGAAAGTGTCGTTGTATCCTTTTTAATGGATCCCGCACAGGCTTCTTTGTTCCAAGAAGTGTTGGCCAAAAAGGGCTTTTCTAGCACCTATGATTCCAATACCAATGTCTTAGAAGCAGAATTAACTGGACCAAAAGATTTAGAAGAAATTCATGAATTTGAAGTGGTCTTAAGAGCGCTCTTGGTGGAAACAAACTGCACTTATCTTGGATTTGCGTTTGTTTAATCCTTTCAAGTCTAGGATTTTCAGGTCGTTTCTTTGCGTTGAGAAGCGGCCTTTTTTAATACCGCTTTTGTCAAGCCCTAATTTCTTGGCGCTTTGGATTCGTTCAAGCCATAGTATGGTGTAAAGTAAGCTCGACCTAAATGGTTAGCTCTTTATATTTATGGTTTTTTTTGCTCTATTCGAGTGAAAAAGCCTTCAGAAAGGCGAAAAACAGAAAAACTATGGAAGCGATCAATCTTGAAAACCTCTCCTTTTCTTACGATGGAGAAACGCCGGTTTTAAAAGACATCTCTTTAAAAATACCAAAGGGCAGCAGTACGGCCATTGTTGGACACAATGGTTCAGGAAAATCTACTCTTGCCAAGCTCATTATTGGCTTGTTGGAACCCTCTGCTGGAAAAATTGAGGTCCTTGGCCAAACTGTACAGGAAGACAATCTCTCTGAAATTCGAGATCATGTCGGTATTGTCTTTCAAAACCCCGATAACCAATTCATTGGTTCTACGGTAGCCGATGATATTGCCTTTGGATTGGAAAACCATTGCGTTCCTCCAGAAAAAATGCAGGCGTTGATTGAAGAAAATGCCGCAAAAGTGGGAATGCTTGATTATCTTGACTTTGAACCCACTAACTTATCCGGCGGGCAAAAACAACGCGTCGCTATTGCAGGCGTATTGGCGATGGCTCCAGATATCATTATTTTTGATGAATCGACGAGTATGTTGGATCCCCAAGGTAAGGCTAGCGTCAATGCCCAAATTCAAGAACTCAACAAGAAAAATGACATCACCATTTTATCCATTACCCACGATATGGAAGAAGCCTCTCGCGCTCAACAAATTGTCGTCTTGGATAAAGGAACTATAGCGGCCATTGGAACGCCAGATGAAATCTTTAATAACGATGAGTTGATGAGCCGTTTGCGTTTAACTCTTCCCTTTGCGTTGCAAGCCAGTAAGCAATTTATGAAAGACGGCTTATTAAAAACACCTTGTCTTTCGGCCCAAGAGCTTGTGGAGGAATTATGTCAATTAAAGTAAAAGACTTAGAATACACCTATTCGGCTGGAACTCCTTTTGAACACCAAGCTTTGAAAGGATTGAATTTGGAAATTCCCGAAGGAAAAGTGACCGCTATTATTGGAAAAACAGGGTCAGGAAAGTCAACCTTTGTCCAACATCTCAATGGCCTTTTAAAGCCAACTAAGGGTAGCATTGAAATAGCGGGCTACACCCTGACTCCAGAAGCCAAATTAAAAGACATCAAAACGCTTCGTGAACGCGTGGGACTCGTCTTTCAATTTCCCGAATACCAATTGTTTGAAGAAACCATCGAGCGAGATATCGGCTTTGGTCCAAAAAATTTTGGCGTTCCTGAAGAAGAAATTAAAAAACGCATTCAAGAAGTCTTACCTCTTGTAGGCCTAGATGAAAGCTATTTATCTCGCTCTCCTTTTGAACTTTCTGGAGGACAAAAGCGCCGTGTGGCCATTGCTGGAATTTTAGTCCAACATCCCGATATTCTCGTTTTGGATGAACCAGCAGCTGGACTGGATCCTCAATCCGCTGCGGAAATGATGAACTTGTTTATGAATTTGAATCGTGAAGAAGGAAAGACGATTCTTTTAGTCAGCCATGATATGGAACATGTCTTAAAATATTGCGACGAAGTGGTGGTACTAAAAGATGGACTGGTCAAAACTCAAATGCCCGTTCATGAATTTTTCAAACATCCCGATATTTTACGCGAAATCGGCATCAATCCTCCTGGAATCGTCCAATTCAAAGAAATGTTAAAGGAGAAAGGCTTTGAGATTGATGAGGATAGCTATTCGCTTGAAGACATCGCTAAACAAGTAGAAAGTCAGGTGTCCAAACATGAATAACATTGCTCTTGGACGCTACTTGCCCTTAAACTCTTTAGCCAATAAAATGGATCCCCGCGCCAAAATTGCGATCTTGTTTTTCTTGATGATTGCGATTTTTATTCCTGCAGGCTTTTGGGGATACATTCCAATTGTGCTGTTTATTTTATTGGCCTTATACGCATCAAAGTTGAATTTAAGCTTTGCTTTACGCCCATTAAAACCCATGCTTTGGATGATGGCTTTTTTATTGGTGGTCAATATCCTAGTGATGCACACAGGAACCCTCTTGTTTCATTGGGGCTTTATCAAAATCTATTCCGATGCTTTGGTGCAAACCGCTTACATTGTTATTCGCTTGACGTTGATGATCATTTTAACCACCATTTTAACGGCCACTACGAAACCTTTAGATCTAACGCTAGGTATTGAAAAGTTACTCAAACCTTTTGAAAAAATTGGTTTACCTGTTCATGTCATTGCAATGATGATCTCCATTGCCTTGCGTTTTATTCCCACTTTGATCGATGAAACCAATCGCATTATGAATGCCCAAGCTTCTCGTGGGGTGGATATGCAAAATGGCACCTTTATGGAAAAAGTGCGCGCAATTTTATCCTTAATCGTCCCTTTGTTTGTTTCGGCTTTTGAACGAGCCGATCAATTGGCTAATGCGATGGAAGCGCGGGGATATGATCCCAATCGTCCCCGAACACGTTATAAAGTATTAAAGATGACCAATGTGGACTGGATCGCTCTTGGCTTATCCATTTTGGTGTTGGTGATTGACATTTGTCTATGGAAAATAGGACTTTAAGGCGCTTTAAAGCGACTGTGGCTTACGATGGCCATGCGTATGCGGGCTTTCAAAAACAAGTCAATGGCATTGGGATTCAATCTATTTTGGAACAAGCTCTTGAAAAAATCATTGGAACGCCCACTCCTATTGTGGCTTCTGGTCGTACAGACGCAGGGGTCCATGCCTTAGGTCAAGTCTTTCACTTTGATGGACCAGAAAAGATTGGAACCCAAGGCTACTACAACGCCTTAAATACTTTGCTTCCGAAAGATATTCGGATCAAAAAAATCGAAGAAGTTCCCAATGATTTTCATGCACGCTTTTGGGCTACACAAAAACATTATGAATACATCATCACTCAAGAGCACGATAATCCTTTTACTTATCACTACAAGCACTTTGTATGGCAACCCTTAAATATTCCCTTCATGGAACAGGGAGCTAAGCTTTTGGAAGGCACTCACGATTTTACTTCGTTTTGTTGCGCACAAATTGATCCAAGAAAACCCCGCACCAAAACGATTTCCAAAATCGAAATTCTAAAACAAGACCAAGACATTCATATTCATTACTATGGCACTGGCTTTTTACGCTACCAAGTACGCATGATGAGTGCAGCTTTAATCGCTTTAGGCCAAGGAAAGATTTCCCTTGATCAATTTAAGCAAATCTTAGGGGCTAAAGATAAACATGCCTGTCGCTTCAATGCACCAGCTAAGGGGCTTTACTTAGTCGATGTTCAATATGGCCTAAATCCAATGGAAGCGCAAGAGCAGTGAAACGTTTGAAAACGTCGGCTTTCTTTTAAAAGTGGACGTTTTTTTATGGAAAGAAAGCGAAAAGAAAAGAAGAGAAAAGAACCGCCCAAGACCGTGGACAGAAATTCACCTTCAATGGTTCTTTTGTTTATCTATTAAATACAAAATAAATGAGATCAAAAAAGAGAGCATTCAAAGACTATTTCAGTTTTTAAAAGACGTCTAAAAATACTTCAGATAAAGCGAAAATTTTTATTCAAAATAAGGAAAAACTGTTTATTTTTCCTTTGGTTTTTCATTGACATCGAGAGTGTTTGTGCTTATGATAACACGTGGCTGTATCCAAAGCCTTTGAGCCCCGGTAACGCTCATTGAAACGGAGGAAGCGAACATGCGTCAGACAACAATGGCTAAACCTGCTGAAGTAGAACGCACCTGGTATGTAATTGATGGCGAAGGCCAGACTCTTGGCCGTCTTGCTACGACTGCAGCCCACGTTCTGCGTGGTAAACATAAACCCACTTATACACCTAATGTAGATTGCGGTGATTATGTCATTATTATTAATGCTGATAAAGTCGAAATGACTGGCAACAAATTAAATACGGAAAAGTATTATAACCATTCTGGATATTATGGTGGATTACGTGTACGTACTGCTAAAGAAATGAAGGAAAAATATCCTGTTGAATGGGTACGCAGAGCTGTGCAAGGTATGCTCCCACACACTCGTCTTGGAGATGTGCAACGTAAACACGTATTGGTTTACACGGGAAGCGAACATCCACATGCTGCCCAAAAACCAGTAGAATTGAAAGTAAAAGGATAGGAGAGAGAAAATGGCTAATAAAGAAAATTTTGTTCAGTATCTCGGTACCGGACGTCGTAAAGAAGCTGTTGCTCGCGTCTTCCTTCGTCCAAATGGAACAGGGAATATCGTTGTAAACGGCAAATCCCTTGAAGAGTATATGCCTTCTGAAGTACTTCGTATGGAAGTACGTTCCCCACTTGAATTGACCAATACTTTGGATCAATTTGATATCCTTGTTAACGTACAAGGTGGGGGATCCACCGGTCAAGCTGGTGCGATTCGTCATGGCATTACCCGTGCTTTGATGCAAGCATCAGAAGACTATCGTCCTGCTTTAAAAGCAGCTGGTTATGTAACACGTGACCCACGTGCAAAAGAACGTAAAAAATACGGTTTGAAAAAAGCACGTCGTGCTCCACAATTCAGCAAACGTTAATGTCAATTCTACCTCGCTCTTTGCGGGGTTTTTTGTTTCCAAAATGAGAAAAAAAGCGGCGAACAGCCACTTTTTTTCTCTCTTTTTTCATCCTATACCATATATCCGATGCCTTTTCGAGTTTGAATGAAATCATACAGACGAATGGTTTCGAGTTTACGCCGCAAACGATTGACATTAACCGATAGAGTATTTTCATCAATGTAGCAATCCGTTTTCCATAAGGCTTCCATGAGCTTTTCGCGCGCCACAATTTTCTCTTTGTTTTCCATCAAAATGCGCAAGATCTTCGCTTCATTTTTGGAAAGCTCAATGGTATGCCCTTCAAAACTGACTTCGTTGTTATCGGTATCGAGATGAACCCCTTTGTGCTCAAGAAATTCCGATCGAGTCGTGTAATCGAAAGTTCGACGCAATAACGCCCGAATTTTCGTCACTAGAACAGTCATGTCAAAAGGCTTTGTGATGTAATCGTCTGCCCCTTGGTTTAAAGCGGTGACCACGTTCATACTTTCATCCGCACTCGAAACAAAAATAATGGGCACCGAGGAGCGTTTGCGAATTTCACCTGTCCAATAAAAGCCATTACGCTCCGGCAAATTTAAGTCCATTAAAATGAGATCGGGTCGAATCTTTTCAAACTGATCCGTAATGTCTTCAAAATGCGTTATCCGAAGGGCCTCAAATCCCCAACTGTTTAAAACAGAGCTCAGAGCACTTGAAACAGAAGGATCGTCTTCTACTACCATAATTTTATACATGGCTTCATTTTAACAAGTCAAAAAAAACGATTTGTGAAGCTTTCCTAAAATTCCCGTTAGATTTCTTCACGTATTTTTCGATACATTATGAATACTTTCTAAAAGATCAAAGAATAGTCGAAGTCCTCAAAAGGAGGAAAGGTCACCAAAAAGAGTCCTAAGCTTGATCAATGGCTTGACGTAAGGCTTTTACCTTCTCTTCTTCCACCACTTCATAATCAAAAGCCTGCTCACCCGATAAATAAGCATAGGAAACTGAAGAGGTAGTGGTAGTAGGATCACTTTTATAGCCTTTACAGGAAGAGTGGACTTGGTTTACTCCCGTTTTTTTCATCAGCCATTGTGCATTCTTAGCAGAGATGCCACTACCTGGTAAGATTTCAATCTGATCTTGAAAAGCTTTTTGCAAAGCCGCAATGGTTTCTACTCCTTGAAGAGCCGTAGCTTGTCCTCCGCTTGTTAAAATGCGATCAGCTTGCAAATCAATGAGCGTTTGGGCAGCCACCATTAAATCAGGAGTCACATCAAAAGCACGATGAAATACCGCTTTTGCTTTTGGATAGCGATGGATAAGTTCAATCATCTTTTTGGTTTTTTCTTGATCAATTGTCCGATCGGCATTTAAAAAGCCAAAAGCGATTCCATCTACTCCCGCTTCCAAAAGAGCTTGGGCTTCGGTAAACATACTTTGGCTTTCTGCCTCCGTGTAGTGAAACCCGCCTGCGCGTGGGCGACACATAGCGATAACTTCTAAAGGGGTATTGGCTTTTACCAGTTCATAGACGGCTACGCTTGGCGTTAAGCCTCCTAAAAACAAAGCGCTATTGAGTTCAACTCGATCGGCTTTCCCTTTGGCTGCGGCTAAACAATCCGCATAACTCCCCGCACACACTTCTAAAATCTTTTCGCTCATTTTTTTCTCCTTTTCTTTTTTTCCTATAAACATTTAAAGGCAAAAATAAGAAAAAAAAACGACGAAGCAATCGTCGCTTTTTTATTATTTAATGAAAAGAATATTAGTCATCAAGAGTAACAGCACCAGTTGGGCAAACACCAACGCAAGCGCCACAATCGATGCAAGTATCCGCATCAACTACTGCTTTTCCTTCAGGAAGAGTAATTGCACCAGTTGGGCAAGCTCCTTCGCAAGCTCCGCATCCAATGCAAAGATCATCATTAACTTTTGCAGCCATAATCAGAAAATCTCCTTTCGTGGGTTTATCTGTCCTTTATTATAGACAAATATAAAGAGGTAAAACAGAAAATTCGGTTAGCTATCACAAACTAAGATTAAATTTTTTTAAAAAATCTTACAGCTTTAAAGCCATCCAAAAATATTCTTAAAAAGTTTAAATCTAATTTTAATGAGATAAAAATTTACTCTTTATTGTTTTTTCTCTTCTTCTATAAGAGGGGCCAATTCCAAAACCATAGCTTGAAGAGTTTGAAGTGCCTGGTCAGGATTGATAAATAAAGTTTTAAAAAGAAGGTTTAAATTTTCTTCAAAGTGCGCTGGAAGAATCGTAGCCTGCTCTTTTAAATAGGAAACCATCCGCTTTTCTCCAGGATGAGTAAGAGAATTGAGCGCAAAAAGAAGATCAAAATATGATTCTAAAAAAGCAGCGGTTCTATGATTTACACTGACCCAATCGTTGCGCTCCATGGCTTTTTGAATTTGTTTATCATAAGAAGGTAAATTTTCTGTTAACAGCCGCCAGTTTTTATGAAGAATATTTTGCCGTAAAGCTTGCGGATAGGCAATACGATATTCTTTTTGAAGGGCTTTAAGCTTTCCCTTTGGATCATAGAGAATTTGACTTTGTAAAAGGTTATGCCATAAGCAAGTGGTATACCCATTGTAGGCTACGTGATCTTGGACCACTTGATGAAGGCTTTGAGAAAAGTCATTTAAGGAGCGGTAAATGATGTCGATAGGAATTCCATTGTTTAAAATCGCATCGTCTTCCACTTCCCAAAAAGTATTGTTCAATTCTAAATATTGACAATGGGGCTCAAGAATAGTTTTCCGCCTTTCTAGATTTGGAATAGTTTGACAATAGACATAGAGATCGTAATCAGATTGCTCATCGTATTGATTGCTCGCTCTTGATCCTCCAAGAGCAATGGCTTCTACTTCAGGCAAAGTAGCTAGAGATTGGTAAAGAGAGAGAAAATTAAGATCTGTGTTCATATTCCTTTTTTCCTTTTTGATATCAAGAAAAGAATCCTCATTTAAATCGAGTAGAATCAAGTGTTTTGATCACCTTGGCTGGATTTCCTACTACGACGCTATAATCGGGAACATCATGGGTAACGACAGATCCAGCGCCGATAATCGCATATTTTCCAATTAAGACTCCAGGAAGAAGGGTGGCATTGGCTCCTAGCCAAGCTCCTTTTTTTACAAGAATCGGTTTACAGAGAAGAACTTCTCGATCATAGGGATCATGATTATTTGTGATAAACGACACATGAGCTGCCACCATAACATTATCTTCAATGGTGATTCCACCTCGAGCCATCATCAAAGCGTTTGGATTGATATAGACATTTTTTCCAATCTTGACTCACTCTAAACAAACACCTTGAACAGGTGCATAGACAAAGCTTCCTTCCCCAATTCCACCGGTAAAGACTTGATGCATGATTTGGAGATATTCCTGTGTCATCGGCATAGTGTGATTAAATTTAAAAAGTAGTTGAGTACGTACTTTCATTTCTTCAAATTCTTGAGCACTTTTTGC
>CAYTMK010000009.1:11147-46617 GCA_964438885.1 uncultured Erysipelotrichaceae bacterium
TTTCTTTATTTCTTTCTCCATTATAAAAAAGCCCTCTAGCTTTTTAAATCGGAGGACTCAATCATAGTTTGCCCCCTTATTAATGGATTCGATTACTTATGATAGAAAAAAAAGAATAAAAAGATAAATAAAAAAACCTATCTCAAATAGATAGGTTTTTCTTTTAAATGAAGATTAGCAGCAACCTTGAGCTTTCATCGCTTCAGCTACTTTTAAGAAGCCAGCAATGTTGGCTCCGATGACATATTCATCAGGATGACCGAATTCAGCAGCTGTATTTTTGCAGTTGTTGAAGATACCAACCATGATGTCTTTGAGCATTTTGTCTACTTCTTCGAAAGTCCAGCTCAAATGTTCAGCATTTTGGCTCATTTCTAAGCCAGAGCAAGCGACCCCACCAGCATTGGAAGCTTTACCTGGAGCGTAGTACACGCCATTTTCCATCAAGTAATGGATTGCTTCTGGTGTAGTAGGCATATTGGCTCCTTCACATACGCAGAAGACTTTGTGCGCAACGAGTTCTTTGGCATCTTCAAGATCCAATTCGTTTTGGGTTGCACAAGGCAAAGCGATATCGCATGGAACAGACCAAGGACGTTTACCTTCCATATACACTGCATTTGGATGGGTTTCGCAATATTCTTTGATTCGTCCGCGTTGTACTTCTTTGATTTGTTTTACTGTATCGAGATCGATACCATTTGGATCGTAGATGGATCCATTGGAATCGGATAAGGTTACGACAAGAGCACCAAGTTCTTGTGCTTTTTGCGTAGCGTAGATTGCAACGTTTCCAGAACCAGAAATTGCAACGGTTTTGCCTTCAAAGCTTGTGCCTTTATCTTCAAGTAAAGCTTGAGTGAAGTAGCAAAGACCATATCCTGTAGCTTCAGTACGAACTAATGATCCTCCAAAGCTCAATCCTTTACCTGTTAATACGCCAGACCATTCGTTTGTGATCTTTTTGTATTGGCCAAACATATAGCCAATTTCACGACCACCAACACCGATATCACCAGCAGGTACGTCTGTGTTAGGTCCAATGTATTTGTAAAGTTCAGTCATGAAAGACTGGCAGAAGCGCATGATTTCACCATCGCTTTTTCCTTTGGGATCAAAGTCAGATCCACCTTTACCACCGCCCATAGGCAATGTCGTCAAAGAGTTTTTGAAGATCTGTTCGAAGCCAAGGAATTTGATGATGGAGATGTTTACGCTTGGATGGAAACGCAATCCACCTTTGTAAGGACCGATCGCATTGTTAAATTGAACACGGTAACCACGATTGACTTGTGTATTGCCTTGGTCATCTACCCAAGGTACACGGAACATGATTTGACGATCAGGTTCTACCATTCTTTCCAAAACTCCATCATCAAGAAGTTCTGGTTTTTTTTCTTGAATTACTTTTAAAGATTCGAAAACCTCTTCGACAGCCTGAAGGAACTCAGCGTCATTTGGGTTTCTCTTTTTAACGGTTGCGTATAAAGCGTTAAGATCTGCCATAAATCCTCCTTAAGAATTTGTCGGATTCAAGTATAGACACTTGAGAGCTTGATAGATAGTTAAGGAGTGAAACTTTACAAGTAAAGCCTGAAAAAAATTGAAAAATTAAGAGATTTAGGAAAAAATTTCTATTTTTCAGCCAATCTTCTTTTTTTCTTCGAAAACTATTTCACCATAAGAAAAAATATCTCTCTCTTCCTGCACTTTTCTCAATTTTTTAACCTTCTTTTTTAATCTTTTTTTCTTTAAGGAGGAAAAAATCGAAGAGAAAATCTTTTTTTATAAGGCTTTGGTCGCTTTAAAATATGTGAGAAGATGAAAAAGAGGCTAAGCTCTTTAAGGAGATATAACGATGAAAATTGTAATGGCAAACGATCATGCCGCTGTGGAGATGAAAAAAGAAATTCAAAAGATGCTCGAAGGTGAAGGCTATGAGGTCATCAACCTTGGTACCGATTCGGCAGATAGCGTGGACTATCCAGACTATGGCTCGAAAGCCGCCAAAATGGTCGCTCACCAGGAAGCGGAGTATGGAATTGTTCTTTGTGGCACAGGAATTGGCATCAGTATTTCGGCCAATAAAGTTCCTGGAATTCGCTGTGGTTTATGCAAAGATGTCACAGATGCCAAACTAACGCGTGAACACAACGATGCTAATATGTTATCCCTTGGAGCAAGAACAACAGGGTTAGAAACGGCTAAAGACATTGTTCAAACTTTTTTAACCACTCCATTTTCTCAAGGAGCCAATCATATTCGGCGCATTGAGAAATTGGCTAAACTCGATGAAGAGAGTCAAGCATAAAAGGCGTAAATGGATAAACCATTGAGTAGAGGAATAGGAATGAATTTTCAAACGTTAGAAGCCGGACAATTGGCTAAAATGTTCGACCATACATATTTAAAACCAGATGCTACAAATGACAATTTGGAAAAACTGTGTGCCGAAGCACTTAAAATAGATGCTGCTATGGTAGCCATCAACACAGCTTGGACCAAATTTTGTAAAGAAAAGCTTAAAGACAGTACTGTTCATGTGGGAGCAGCGATCTCCTTTCCTTTAGGCCAAAGTGGCTTGATCGCCAAGTGTGAGGAAACTAAAGCGGCTATTGAGGCGGGAGCCGATGAAATCGATTATGTCATTCACATCGGAAAAGCCAAGATGCATGATTGGGACTATTTAGAAAAAGAAATGGAAGCCATTGTTTCCATTTGCAAAGAACACAATGTCTTAAGCAAAGTTATCTTTGAAAATTGTTATTTGGATTCTGAAGAAATCATTGAACTTTCCAAAATCGCTTCTCGTATAAAACCAGACTTCATCAAAACCTCTACTGGTTTTGGTCCTTCTGGAGCGAAAGCAGAAGATGTGAGATTGATGAAAGAAAATTGCGGTCCAAACGTGCAAGTCAAAGCAGCTGGAGGCATTCGTGATTGGCAAGGGTGCAAAGCGATGATTGAAGCAGGAGCTACTCGAATTGGAACGAGTTCCTCGTTAAAAATTCTTAAAGAATTTGAAGAAGCCAAAAGAAAATCTGATGATTAAAAGAAAGGGAGAAACTCGTTTTTCTCCCTTTCTTGTTTTGAACTTGATAAGTGCTAAAAAAGAACCAGATCTCTAATGAAATTAGATTGAGACTGGGTTCCCATATTCAATTTGGCACTTGAAGTGTAGTCCCTTTCTCTTAGAAGGAGAAATGCTTGACTTTTTTAAATTTTATCTTGTTTCAAGATTGTTTCTCTTAAGAGCCTTCTTTTCATAATTTCGTTTTTACTATTTTAGCTTTTATCACTATAACGATAGGTAATTCTTTGATCTTATCTCCAGCCCCCGTTTCACGCTAGGCAGGAAAAGTTTCTCTATGGCGTTCCATCATAACTTGACACCTAACAAAAGAACAAATCTTATCTCTAAGATAAGTCCGCACTATCGCTTCTCTTGCGAGAAGAGATAACTCTTTTGATTATCCTCTCTGTAGAAAATAATTGTTCTTTTGGTCTTGTCATGACTAAAGGCTTTTGCTTCATGCTATCATCACTTCATAGCTCCTACCTTGACTAGTAGTTCGTTAATGATTCTTGCAAATATTTAGGTTTATCTCCTGTTAGCCCAGTTTATTTGATGACCTACTGCTTTCCCCGTTCTAATACTTCTCTCTTCGTTATACTTAGATTTGGTTTCTATACCTCTGTGGATAGAGCATCTCCTGTAAAGATTTTCATAAGAACTATTTTTACTCGTCCTCATCACTCTTGGATCCTACGATCTTGGTTTCGTAGTGGAACTCTAGAGGCGTACTTTCAAATCTTTTACAGTGCTTTCTAGGCCATCTCACCTTATATAAAACTCAATTGACTCCCAGCCCAGCATATCAGTGACTCATGTTTCTACGCATTTCTCATTAGGTCTCCCTAACGACTCTCTGCCGATTTCACCAAGCTTTATACACTTCCGTGGCTAATCTTTTCGTACATCTCGGTAGGGGAAAGCTTGAGGACGCTATTCCTTTATTTCTATCCTTTCAACATTAGTTATTGATTATTTAGTATTATTTATTAGGCTGTCCAAGAGCACTTTTCACTATCTAATGCGTCACACATCTCTAAAGCTCAATGGCTTCTTCCTTATATTAATCTTATTTACCAAGAGGCTTTATTGTAAAAAAGCTAACATTTGAAATCTTCTCCCAAATTCTTTTTCGTTATCTCTTAGGCTATTTTTCTTAAGAAGGATCAAGTCATTTTTCAATTGATCCTTTATTAAAAATGTTTGCATCTTCTTCTCAATCGAGTGTTTCTCGTTTTTATAAATAATTGATCAAGAAACAATTGACCAATTTTGGAAAAATTTATGATGGATCAATCTTGTTCTTTTGTAGACTCTTCCCTTCACTCAATTATTTTAGAGGCTGAACTATCGTAAAAAATTATGGACATCAAGAGGAGGTAGAATATATTTCTCACTATAAGGATCTGGGATATCATCCTTTAGTCTTTTTGGAGAAAAAAACAAGTTATTTTGGTTACCTTTAATTGACTTGGTCAGACCTATGAGCTGAAATTTAAGGAGCCATAGTAAGGATTCTAAATCATTTTAAAAATAAACAATTTATTTAGAGGGATTCGGCGTTCTATAAATATTTCTATTATGGATATTTTTGAAAAAAAGGGAGTTAACTATTTCATTAGAGTTAAAAATTATAAAAAATCAGTTAAAGCCCTTGGGTTCTTACGTATATTTTATTGGTCGGTTTATAAATTAATCTTAAAGGGATAAGGTGAAAAATGAGAAATATTCTCCATGGGATCTTAGCTTCTCATGATCTTATTCCTACAAATCCCTTATCTTTTCTCTATAGGTAAAGTATTTTTACCTTTAAAAGACAGATTGAAAATCTTTGTTTTAAAATCTATTGTTAGGGAGTTATGAGGATAAAAGGACAATTAATGTATCTCTAAAATTAGCCTCACTCACAAAATGTCTATAAGAATCCAAGCCATAGCTAAATAGGTTTATATAACTAAATAATTTATTTATGATGATAAATATATCATGGTATTCTTTGGCAAGAAGGAGGCAAAAATGGCAATTTCTTATCAACGCTTAAAGCATCTTTTACTTGACCGTAATTTAAAACTTACGGATTTAAAGAAAATGACTGGGATAAGTTCAGCTACTTTAGCGAAAATCAATAAAAACGAACCGATATCTTTAGAGACAATTGAGAAGATATGCAGTTTTCTAGATTGTGAAATACAAGATGTAGTTCAAATTCACTTTACTCATCCGAGTAATTAGCCAGTTTCTTAGAAAGCAATCGAAAGAGACTTCAAGATTTAAGGAGGGATAAATAAATAATGTTAGCAAGAAACTCAAATAAAAAAAAGAATGGGATAGTTTACACTCCAAAACATTTATCAGATTTCGTTGCAAAACAACTTTTGTCTCTAAAACCAATAAACAAGGAATCGATTAAAATATTTGATCCAGCTATTGGAGAAGGTGAATTAGTTTATTCTTTAATAGAACAAATTTATCCATTTAATAAAAATCTTAAGTTATATGGTTTTGATACGAATAATAATAGTTTAGAAATTACTGCAAATAGGATAAGAAAAAGTTTCCCAGAGGTTGAAGTAATTCTTCAGAATGCTGACTTCATCCAAGAAATTTTAGACTCTGAAAAAGAAAAAGAAAGATTTGATTATATAATAGTCAATCCTCCTTATGTCAGAACTCAGGAACTGGGTACTGAACAATCTCAAAAGCTTAGCCGCCTATTCAACCTGAAAGGCCGCATAGATTTGTATTATATCTTTTTACTTGGAGTCTATGATTATCTCAAAGAAGATGGCGTAGCTGGTTTTATTGTGTCTAATAAGTTCATGAATATTAAAGCTGGTAAAAATATTAGAGATTTTATCATTAACCATTATTCTTTAAAAAAGCTCTTCGATCTTGGTGATACAAATTTATTTGAAGCTACTGTACTTCCTGCTTTACTTTTCTTTTCAAAAGGAACTACTGTCCCTGAAAAGGTTGATTATCAGTCAGTTTATAAATCTTCTTTAAATCCCTATTCTAAAGTAGATTCACTCTATGAAGGTTTTGGAAAATCCCAAATCGTTTTATTCGAAGGTCAGAAATATAAATTCGAATCAGGTATTTTAGAAATTGAACCCGCTGAAGGAAATTGGATTCTTCTAACTGATGAAGGAAAAACTTGGTTGGAAAAAGTAGCTCGAAAAACTTGGAATATTTTTGGAGATATTGGAAAAATAAGAGTTGGAATAAAAACTACAGCTGATAACGTCTTTATAAGTGAAAAGTTCCCTGATAATTTTGAACTAAGTCGACCATTGATTACTCATAGAAGCGCTGGACAATTTATTGGTTGTGAGGACCAAAATTGGGAGGTCATATATACCCATGAAACGATAGATGGAAAGCGAAAAGCCGTTGACCTAAATAAATTTCCGAAAACCAAAGAATATTTATCTGAACATTATGAACAACTTTCTGGACGAAATTATTTAAGAAAGGCTAAGAGAAACTGGTTTGAAATTTGGGTCCCACAAAATCCAGAATCATGGAAGAAAACTAAAATAGTTTTTCGAGACATTACTGAAAAGCCTGAATTTTGGATAGATTCTACAGGAGCCATCGTCAATGGGGATTGCTACTGGATTGACTTTCCAAAGACAATTAATGAAGATCTTATTTACTTGATTTTAGGAATAGCCAATAGCGAATTTATAGAAAAATATTATGATCTAATGTTCCGAACTAAGCTCTATTCCGGTAAGCGACGATTTATTAGCCAATATGTAGAGAAGTTTCCAATACCAATCTTATATAAAAATGAATCGCAAGAAGTTATTCAATTAGTCAAGGAAATTATTAAAGATCCTGGATTAAATATTGAATCAAAAAAAGCAGAAATTAATCGACTTGTTAATCTCTGCTTTGGTATTGATTAACTATTGTAAAAATTTGCAGGAAGAGGGATTTGATATTTTTCGTTTCTACCTCTTCCTTGCATTTCGTTAAAATGTTTATAAAAATCTTCACCTGTAACAAGGTGAAAATTTTTAATCTGAGCGAAACGAGTCCCGTTTTGTTCAAAAACATCAGCTATGTAGATCAGATATCGAACATCACGGTTTGTGATTATTGTATTTCCTAAGTGAGTGACCTCTTCAAATAAATCCGGCTTATGACAACCAATATCAATTGTTGGAGAAGTCTGTAATTTGACTTCTAAAAGTTGATTTGGAATATCGGGATATTGACCATCATCAGTAGATATTGGATATCCAAGAAGACGGCAAGTTTTATCATGAATAATCCATCCACGATTTCGCTCGTCATTAGGATTACCGTACTCAAAAACGGTACCGATTATTGGCTTTAATCTCTGATATATCGTTTTAATATCGAATATATTTCCGATTTGAGGAGAAGCAATTGGATTGTTTAAGCTTATTGGATTTGAAGTAACAAACGGAGCGAGTGTGGAAGTGTCAGCCCTACTGTTTGTTTGCGGTTTGTTTTTATCAACAATCGCTTGATATTTTGCGGTCAATTTATTCGTATGATCCAGATCTTTTAATTCTGAGCCTAGAATGATTTTCACATGCTGAACAATAGAATCTTCATCCAGATCGATAATTACGTATCTTCTTTCGGGAGAAATTGGTTCATTCCAAATTTGGAGATTATTACTTTTTTGAACATAAACATCAAAATTTTGGCCCAGAAAGCGAGGTTGTGTTTTTTTGAATGAGGTAGGCGTAACATATCCTAAAGCTTTACAGATATCTTGTTTAACTACCTTAGAACGTGTTCTATTTGGATATGGATAACAACGCCCTAAAAGAAAACTCTCTAGTGTTTCTTTGAGCTCTTCTTGTGAGTAATATCTAGAAGTATCATTTGGATTGATTTTATCATAAATTGAAAGTTTAGTAGCTTGTATTATGGCAGGCTTATTTTTTAAATTCATAGTTTGCTTTCCTCTCTTCTTTGAAATTCAGAAATCTCTTTAGAAAAATAGGCTCTTTTCAGAATCTATGTGATACTTTTGCAAGTATACAGAAAAGAAAAAATGGAGAAACTTCTAACTTAACTTGGGTTCTTACACATTTTGTGGGTTAGGTTATTTCTAATCCTAAAGAGATATACTAAATAATTTATCATTTTATCCTCATACCTCCCTAAAAATAGAGCTTAAACAAAGATTTTTAGTCTATCGTTTAAAGGAAAATTACTTTACTTATAGGATTAAAGAAGAAAAGAGCAGAGATTTTGGGGCTAGACGTGGTCAGGGTAGTTTACGCTTTTTAAATATGTATCCTAGCTATATAAAATTAAGTGAATTCTAAAAATTCAACTCTCAAGTTTTGAAAAACTTTCTTTTTTATTCCATGCATGGTATAATAAAAGCGCTTAAAGAACTTGTACAGTGACGATAGCTAGCAGGTCATACCTATTCCCATCTCGAACATAGAAGTCAAGCTGCTAAACGCCAACGATAGCTGTAAAGCAAAAATAGGAAGTTGCTGGACAAAAAGCTCATATCGTAAAGATATGGGCTTTTTTCTTTTTAGACCATACAAAAATCCCTTGCTTAGGCAAGGGGATAAGCTTCTAAGGGATCTCCAATAGCATGAGAAGGATTAAAAAGTTGCTCAAAATAGGTCTGGACAAGACTTGGATCGCTGGGTTCTTGTAGAGTAATCAGACCATAGCTATCCTTTGTATGCCATTGGGCTTTTTGAAGAACACCTTGTTTGGTACAAAAAATCTGCTCTTCGAAATCATTGGAAAGACGCACGCCAGCTTTGGCTAAATAGGTATCTTGAATGGCCTCATTGAGTTCTAAGACATCGTTGCAAGACCAAGTAAGGATCACCTGGTCTTCGGTTTCCTCCACAGAAAAGGGAAAATAGCTCGGATAATTTTTAAGAAAAGGGAAGTTATCATGAGCTAAAGCGTTACAGACCAGAAGATTGGCGGCACCATTAATATCTTCATAAAGAGGGTCACGCTCAAAGAGATTGGTGATGTATAAAACATTTTCTTCATCATCCATGGCATTGAGATTGGTTTGGGTATTGTTTTCAATGCGCAAGGCATTGATCGCCTGCACCGCTTTGGGATCGTTTTCTTGACTCATTCCTTTGGTATAGACGAGTTCTTCATAGACCAAATCGTGGTTGGAGTTGGGTCTTACGATGAGAGTTTGAATTTGTCGAACGATTTCTGTTAAATGGTCCTCTTCGATAAGCACTACTTCTGAAGTAGGAATGGATTGTAAACTTTCTTGGGCAATGGCTTCAATCCAAATGGAAAGAGGAATGTCTTCTTGACTTTCCAGGCATTCAAGAAAGGTTTTGGTAGTCTTTGAAGTCGATGTTTTACAAGCGGGAAGAACGCTGGCAAAAATCAAAAATCCAGCACAGCTCATAAAGAAGTAGAGAAAAAAGCGCCTTATTAAGTTAAAACGGTTCATTGAAAACTCCTTTCTTAAAAAGGAACTTACATTTGTTTTCTTTGGAAAACAGAAAGTTTGTGATGAGAGCATACCAAGTTCTTCTTATTAAATTCTTAAATTTACAAAAGGCTAGGATAAATCTTTTTTTAAGGTTTAGAAGGAAATTTTAAAAATCAAAAAAAGTTTCAAGAATAGGTCTTAGAATTTTAAATTATTGGGTCTTAGAAAAGTACAAAAAACGAGTAGATCCATTGAAATGAAAGCGCATTGGCTTTGCTTTCTGTTCATGGTTTTAGAAAAGGTGTACTCTTTGAACAACGATAGAGGTTGCAAGGTGGACTAGAGTTCTTCGAGTTGGCAAACGCTTGAGAAGAACTTTGAGCTAGCTTGCCGAACTAGACAAGTAGGCATACAAGTCTGGTGGGCCATGGCAAGAATATTGCATGGACTGTCTACACCTTTGTGTAGGAGCGCTATCTGGCTTAAGAATTCTTTAGTCAGTAGAGCGTTTGGCCTTACTGGCTTTTTATTTGTCACTTTTTACGCTTTTAAAAAGAAACTTTGTTGCTATTAAGGAGATTAGGATATGAAAAAACTTCCCGATGGATCCATCGTGGCCTTGATTACACCCTTTCATGAAGATGGAAGCGTCAACTTTGATAAGCTCAAAGAACTGATTGAATGGCACATTGCCAATGGAACCGATGGCATTTTGGTTTTAGGCACCACGGGTGAATCGTCTACGATGAGCCATGATGAAGACGATCAAGTAGTCGCTTGTGCGATCGAACAAGCGAAGGGTCGAGTGCCCATTATTGTAGGAGCTGGAAGCAACGACTCAAAGACGCAGTTGGAAAAATCCATGAAATACGAAAAAATGGGAGCAGATGGTCTTCTTCTCATTTCTCCCTACTATAACAAGGCCAATCGTCAAGGTTTAATTGAACATTTCTTGTTGAGTGCCGATGCGGTCAATATCCCCATTATTCTCTACAACATTCCTGGACGAACTGGCCAAAGCATTCCTGTGGATGTCGTAGAAGAACTCTCTCATCACCCCATGATTCAAGGCATCAAAGAAGCGAGTGGAAACATTTCCTATGCCGCCAACATCGCTCAGTTTTTGAATGATGATTTTAAAATGTATTCTGGCAACGATGATGTCATTGTGCCGATGCTTTCTTTAGGGGGCAGCGGTGTCATCTCTGTTTTTGCAGATGTGATGCCTAAAGAAGCCCATGAACTTGTTCAAAAATACTTAGATGGAGATGTAAAGGGATCTTTGGATCTTCAGATGAAGTATTTAGACCTTATTCATAATCTATTTGTAGAGGTCAATCCAATTCCTGTAAAAGAAGCGATGAATTTGATGGGCATGAATGTAGGAGGATATCGCTTACCTCTTTGTCCCATGGCCCCTGAAAACAAGGATAAATTGAAACGGTCTATGGAAAAGGCCGGCCTTTTAGAAGCTTAAAACAGGAAATTTTAATCTTATCTAAAACTTTTCTCTTCTTTTCAAAAGAGAAAAAAGATGCCTTTTAGAAAGAAGGAAATTTTATGAAACTTGCTGTGGTTGGAAAAGGGCAAATGGGTCAATTGATTCAATCCACCGCTACCGAGCGGGGCCATGAAGCCTTTTTAGGCGATGCGTTTGACCAAGATCCTATTGTAAACAATAAAGAATCTTTAGAGGTATTGGTTGACTTTTCCCATCCCAATTCTCTTGATTTTGTCCTTGAAACGCTCAAAGATACGCCTTGTGCTTTGGTGATGGGCACGACCGGCTTTTCTCCAGAACAAGTAGAGCGCCTAAAAGAAGAAGCCAAAGTTAGGCCTGTTTTTTATGCTTCTAATTATTCACTCGGCGTGGCTGTTTTAACGCGATTGGTCCAAGAAGCCAATAAGATGTTGGCGGATTGGGATAAAGAAATCATCGAGACCCATCATCATAAAAAAGTAGATGCCCCCAGTGGAACGGCTCTTTCCTTATTAAAAGCGCTTGATCCAGAGGATGAATACGAGCATGTCTTTGGTCGCTATGGTAAACCAGGTCCTCGAAGTCATGAAATCGCTGTCCATGCGGTAAGAGGGGGCAGCGTACCTGGCCAACACGAAGTTCTCTTTTTAGGAGATCAAGAAGTAATTTCTTTAGAACACAATGCGCAAAGCCGCCAAATTTTTGTGAATGGCGCTTTAGATGCCGCCCAATTCATCGCGCAAAAGCCAGCAGGTCTTTACGATATGAATGACTTGCTCAAGGAGCGGTTAGGATGAAAGAACTCACCGCGGAAGAAATCATCCATACCATTGCAACCTCTAAAAAGAAAACACCTGTAAAAGTCTATCTTAAAACTAAAGAAGAGATTGATTTTCCAAACTCTAAAGTCTTTGGGGATATTGTTTTTGGAGATTGGGAAGATATACGCCCTGTTTTGGAGGCCCATAAAGAGGCCATTGAAGATTTTGTCATTGAAAATGATGCGCGCAATTCGGCCATTCCCCTTTTGGATTTGAAGGATTTTCAAGCTCGCATTGAGCCAGGTGCAATCATTCGGGATCATGTCACCATTCAAAAAAATGCGGTGATCATGATGGGCGCCATTTTAAATATTGGAGCCGAAGTTGGAGAAGGCACTATGATTGATATGGGAGCCATCCTTGGTGGTCGAGCCATTGTCAAAAACCATTGCCATATTGGGGCGGGAGCGGTATTGGCGGGCGTGGTAGAGCCAGCGAGTGCCATTCCGGTGATCGTAGAAGACAATGTCTTGATTGGGGCGAATGCAGTCATCATTGAAGGAGTCCATGTTGGTAAAAATGCGATCGTGGCCGCTGGCGCAGTGGTCATTGAAGATGTTCCCGAAAACGCTGTGGTGGCAGGATGTCCAGCCAAAATCATTAAAATGAAGGATGAAAAAGCAGCCTCTAAAACCGCCATGGTCGATGCTTTACGCACTTTATAAGAAAAAGAGCCGATGTTTTTCGGCTCTTTTTTAGTCCACTTTTACACATAAGATAATTTTCCGAATTTGGTTTTGATCGTCTCGAATCAACAACCCATCTTTAAGAGGAGAAGGGATGACATCAAAGCGCCCTTTTTTGACATCATCTTCTGTTAAGAAAAAGAATAACTCGATAGGGGAATAGCGATCTTGAGTGGAAATGGGATGCCAGCCAGAGCGACGAAAGAGGTCTAAAATCAGGTCATAATTTTTTTCGGAATGAATAATCTGGCTGAGTTTGGCGCAATAACTAAAGATATTATCGATATTGGTGATTTCCATGTGATGTGGAAAAAATAAACTCCAAGACGATAAATCCAACACTTCTAAAGAAGAACATCCCCAAAACATAGAGCGCATGTCTTTGACCGAGGACGTATTGAAACCAGAAAGATCGAGAAATTTAAGGTCACTACATCCATAAAACATCTCACTCATATTTTTAACTTCGCTGGTATCCCAATGGGATAAATCCAAAGCCGTTAAGTGGGTACAATTCATAAACAGATTGTGCATATCCCACACATGACTTGTATTCCAAAAGGTAACATCTAGAAATTTTAACGAAGTACAATGATAAAACATCCAACAAAGACTCTCGACATTTTGGGTATTCCAATTGGCTACCTCGAGAAGTTCAAGAGAAGAACAATCAAAAAACATCCAGCTTAAATAGACGACGTTTTGGGTATTCCAGTTCCTTACATCCAATTCCTTTAAAGCCGAACAACGATGAAACATCCAGCTCATATCCCTTACATTGCTCGTATTCCAAGACCCAACCTCAATTTTTTTAAGGCTTTGACATCCCTGAAACAATCGACACATCGTGGTGGCCCTGGAAACATCCCAATTGGCTACATCAAGGGCAATTAAGGAAAAACAGTCTTGAAACATATAGGAAAAATCGCCCACTAGGCTTGTATCCCAATTGGAAACATCTACTTCTTGTAAGGCTTCACATTTTCGAAACATCATCCGCATACTTTTTACCTGCCCCATCTCCCAATTGGCTAAATTGAGAGAAATTAAGTTTGGACATTGTTGAAACATACACGTTGTATCTCTTACATCGGCCGTTTTCCATCCAGACAAGTCGATGATTTTGACATTGGGTAATTTTTCAAAAAGCCCTTTTGCCTCTCCCTTTAATACAAAAGGAGCGCTTCCATCCACTTGTTGAATGTCAGAAGCATACGCGCGCCAAGGCTGATAATAGGCATGGGTTTGATTGTTCCATTCTCCAGCCGAAATGGTTAAAACGCCCCCTTGGTTTAAGGTCCAAGTCGCGCTACCAATGGTTCCTTGATGTACAATATTTTCCATCTTAAAAATCCTTTCTGCTTTTAAAGGATTAAAAAACCAGAAATGTTAGTATTTCTGGACCGTTTTATTTTCTTCAAGAGGTAATTCTAGACATCTCTAGAACGTATCGAGAGATTCGAAGAGTCTTCTTGTTGAAAACAAAAAGGAAATCTTTTCTCTAAAGTCGTTTAAAGGGCAGATTTTTCCTGCTTTTAACCTGTAGGAAAGAAACTAAAAATTCACACTCATTATAGACGCAATCCACTTAGATCGCCTTTTTCTTTTCAAAGAGATCACTTAATGGCTTTGAAGGACGCTTAAAAAGGCTGGACCATAGGTGTTGCATTTGTAGGGGCCAATGCCATTGATTTTCAAAAGCTCATCTTTGGTTTGGGGCAAGTCATGCACCATTTGAAGCAAAGCCGCATCGGAAACCACTAAGTAAGGCGGCAAATTGTATTGGCGTGCAATTTTCATTCGAGTGGCTTTTAAGCGCTCAAGAAGTTGTTTGGCGTTTTGGGCTTGCTGAAAACGAGCAGAAGCTGATGTCTCTCTTTCATCGCTCTGTTTTTTAAAGCGGTCTTGGTTGAGCGCTTTACGTTGTAAAAAAACGTCCTCTTTGTCTTGCATCGCTTTTTCCAAGATGGCTCCGATGGATAAGGTCTGGTAACGATCATCGCTGCGACGTAAATAGCCTTTTGAAATCATATACTCCAGAATTTGCCGAATGCGGCTTTCAGATAAAGAGGAAAGGGAACCATGGCATTTATTTTTCAAAAAGCCAAGTTCTTTTATCCGGGTCGTTTTCTTCCCTTTTAAAAAGGAGGCTAAAAAAGCCATTCCATAGTGATGAGGCAAAGATTGGATAGCTTCATAAATCGCTCTAGCTTCTTGTGTAATGTTTTCCGAGATCCAATCTGCTTGGCAATTGGAACATCCTGAGCAATCGTGGTCGAGTGTTTCTCCAAAGTATTGCAAGAGATAAGCGCGTAGACAAAGCGGCGTTTCGCAATAAGCGACCATTTGGCGCAAGCGATGCAAATCGCGCTCTAAAGGTTCTAAAGCCTCGCCACAGGTTTGATGAATCAAAAATTCATGTAAGCGAATGTCTTTGCGTTGAAAAAACAAAACACAATGCGCTTTGGCTCCATCGCGTCCAGCTCTTCCTGCTTCTTGGTAGTAGTTTTCAAGAGAAGAAGGCAAGGCGTAATGGATCACAAAGCGAACGTTGGATTTATCAATCCCCATTCCAAAAGCTGTCGTAGCGCAGATCAATTGCACTTGATCATACAAAAATTCCTCTTGCGCTTTGGTGCGTAAAGCATTGTCCATGCCCCCATGGTAACAAGTGGCCAAATACCCTTCAGCTTTTAAAAATTCGCTTACTTCTTCGGTTTCTTTGCGCGTTTGGCAATAAATAATTCCCGCTTCATCTTGATGGTTTTTCAAAAAGTGCAAGAGGGCTTGTTTTTTATCGGTAGGGCGTTGGACTTCAAAAAATAGATTGCTTCGATCAAAGCCAGTCACCAAAACCTTTGGATTTTGAAGTCCTAAAAATTCGATGATGTCTTGTTTTACTGCGCCTGTCGCTGTAGCCGTAAAAGCGGCTAGAATGGGTCGCTTGGACAAAGAACTGGCAAATTTGGCAATTTCCATATAGCTTGGCCGAAAGCTTTGCCCCCATTGGGAAACGCAATGCGCTTCATCAATGGCAATCATAGAAATGGAAACCGAGTGCGCAAATTCTAAAAAGCTAGGGGTATTCAAACGTTCAGGGGCGACATAGATGATTTTATAGCGCCCTTGTTGAGCGAGAAAAAGAGCTTTATTGTATTGGCTAGGGGTCAAAGTGCTGTTTAAATACGCTGCGGGAATGTTCGCTTGACAAAGGGCCGTCACTTGATCCTTCATTAAAGAAATCAAAGGAGAAATCACTAAGGTGATTCCTTCTAAAAAAAGAGCAGGAATTTGAAAACAAATCGATTTTCCAGCTCCCGTAGGCATAACGCCACAGACATCTTGTCCATCGAGAAGAGCGTGGATCACTTCTAGCTGTCCGGGTCGAAACGCGTCATAGCCATAATATTTTTTCAACGCCTTTTCGATAGGCGGATAGTGTTTTTCTGGCATACCCAAAATTCTAACAGGTTTTGAACCCTCTTTAAAAAAAGATAAGACGATTTTAAAGCGATATGATACGATCAAGAGAATTAAATTTTAACCATAAAGCGAAGGGGGTTCCTCATGAAACAAGGTTTTGACAATCAAGAATATTTACGTTTACAATCCGAAAAGATCCGCGAACGAATCGGTTCCTTTGGGGGAAAATTATATTTGGAATTTGGGGGCAAACTTTTTGATGACTATCATGCCAGTCGAGTTCTTCCAGGCTTTCAGCCAGATTCCAAATTGCAGATGCTAATGCAGCTCAAAGAAGATGCCGAGATGGTCATTGCAGTCTCTGCTAGAGATATTGAAGCTTCCAAAATGCGCGAAGATTTAGGAATTTCCTATGATGAAGATGTCTTACGCTTAATTGAGGAATATCAAAAAGCGGGTCTTTTTGTGAGTTCTGTCGTCATTACCCATTATTCTGGGCAAAAAAGAGCCCAAAAGCTGAAGCGAAAGCTAATGCGTAAAAACATTAAAGTGTATTATCATTATGTGATCGATGGCTATCCTACTGATACCAAAAAGATCATTTCCAAAGAGGGGTTTGGCCGCAATGATTTTATTGAAACCACTCGAGAACTCATTGTGGTGACCGCTCCTGGACCTGGAAGTGGCAAAATGGCCACTTGTCTTTCACAGCTTTATCATGAAAATTTGCGAGGGGTGAAAGCAGGATATGCTAAATTTGAAACTTTTCCTGTGTGGTCCTTGCCCTTATCGCATCCAGTCAATTTGGCCTATGAAGCAGCAACGGCGGATTTAAATGATAAAAACATGATTGATCCCTATCACTTAGATGCCTATGACAAAGTGGCGGTCAACTACAATCGGGACATTGAAATCTTTCCTGTTTTGCGCAAAATGTTTGAAAAAATTTATGGAGAATCCCCGTATAAATCACCCACTGATATGGGGGTAAATATGGCTGGCTTTTGCATCTTTGATGATGAAGCTGTTCGAGAAGCAGCTAAGCAGGAAATCATTCGTCGCTATTTCACTACGCTTACCCGTGCTTTTAATGAACTATGTAGTCAAGATGAAGTCAAAAAACAAGAAATGCTCATGGAACAATGCGAGATCAGTCCTCTTTCTCGTCGCTGCGTCCAAGAGGCCCGCCAACACGAAGCCGCTCGCAAGGTCGTTTGTGGAGCGATGGAATTGGAAGATGGCACGATGATTTTATCGGCGACCAACGATTTCATGGGTCCTTGCGCCGGCCTTGTGATGAATGCGCTTAAAAAAGAGGCAGGAATTGATGATTCCATTCAGCTCATTGAACCCGATGCCTTTGGTCCTATTCAAGTGCTCAAAACGCAATATATGGGTTCTCAAAATCCTCGATTGCACACCATTGAAGCCCTCATTGCTTTGTCTGTTTCCGCCAATTCCAATCCCTTAGCTAGGCTTGCTTTAGAAGGCCTTCCCTCTTTACGGGGAGCCCAGGCGCATGTGACAAGCAATCTTTCAGAAACCGATTTAAATGCCTACAATAGTCTTGGCATTCATGTTACTTTTGAAGCGGATCGAAAATAGAAATCCTTTTAGGTTTACTCTAAAATGCCTCATGAAAGGCGAGAAAGGAAAGTTGTGGTCAAACTCAAAGCCAAACCCCCAAAGAAAACCAAAAAACTGACGCAGACGGGGGCCAATGTGGTGCGAACGATTTTGAAAAACTTAGACGCTTTTCAAGTCGATTTGCGCACTCAAGAAACCGAAGGGGATCGCACCACCTATATTTTTGATGTATTTTATCAAGACACAAATGGAACTTTTACCATCGCCACCGAAAATGGCGAAATTGTGATTGCGGTTCTCAATTTATCCATGAGTCGTATTGTTTCCTTGGTTAACGATGCCAACATTAGAAAGCTAGCTCAATATGTCCTCGACAATTATTTATAATGTAATGTTACAAGTGGTCGTGCATACCACAAGTGAAGATGAAGTGCATAAAGTCCAAGATCAGCTCTCTTCCATTTGCCCACTATTAAGCTATTCTCCTGTGCGCGAGCAGCCCTCTTTAAATGATTGTATGGAATTCATGGCCACGGGAATGGTCGATGAAGCCATGCGCACGCATTTAATTGAGACTCTCGATAACGATTGGGATAAAGCGGAAGATGAAGATTCCTATTGGGCTTATGGGTTTAATACGAAGGCTTTTGCTCCCTTGGTATATTATATGTCGATGGAATTTGCTCCTATTAAGAAATAATGGAGGCTTAAAAAGCAGCGCTCATCAAGAACGCTGCTTTTCTTATGGTCAAAAGCTTTAGGCCATCTCAAGGGCTTCAAAAGCTAAGCCAATGTTTTCAATTAAATGAAGAGGGGTAAAACTAAAGGCGCTTTTGCGATAGATAGCGGCCTGATTGTGTAAATACACTCCCAGGCAAGCGGCTTTGAAAGGATCTATTCCCATCGAGAGTAAGCCTGTAATCATACCCGCTAGTACATCCCCACTTCCTCCTTTTGATAAGGCATCATCAGGACGGTTTAAAACCGCCATGCGATCTTTATGGCAAACAATGGTCCAGTCTGATTTTAAGACCATGACCACATTGGGATGATCTTGGAGTAAGGATTGAACAAGAGATAAAGGATGATCCAAAACTTCCTGCATGGATTTTTTGGTTAATCGACTGAATTCTTTAAGATGAGGGGTTAAAACGAGAGGTTTTTTTACCCCTTTCCACAATTCTGGAAAATGGCCAAGCAAGTTAATCCCATCTGCATCAATAAGAGCAGGCTTGTCGCTTTCAAGTACGGCCTCTAAGACTTCTTTGGCTCCTAATCCTTGACCCATCCCATTTCCACAGCTCACTACATGAAAAGACTCAATGGAAGAGTGCAATAGTTCTTTATTGCCGACCCCTTCCTTGAAAAAACCATTTGCATTGGCCAAAGCGGGAAGCGTCATAGCGAGTTCCATTTTAGAAGCGATAAGGTTTGCGGCGGGTTTAGGAGCAAAGATGGTCATCGTCCCACAGCCACAACGAAAACAAGCCTGGGCAGCCATGGCGAGTGCGCCTTGCATCTGAAAACTTCCGCCAACCAATAAGGCTTTGCCAAATGTGGCTTTATTGCCAAAGGGGGTTCGCTTTGGTAGCATGCGTTTAACCATTTCTTCATCCAATATAGGAACAGACCCATCGTCTTCGTGTAAAAAGCAGGGCAATCCAATGTCTTTGACGATGACCTTTCCGCTATGCGTACGACCTTCTTGCAAAAGATGGCCCCATTTCAGGGTATCTAGGGCAATTGTCCATTGCGCTTGAACTCCACTTTCTCCAAGTAGGCCTCCTGTACTCGCATCAATTCCACTTGGCATATCAATGGCCAAAGTGGGACACTCAGCGGCATTGATCAACTCAACCACAAAAGCGTAGTCTTTAGATAAAGGTTTATTTAAGCCTGTACCAAACATCGCATCCACGAATAAGTCTACATCGGGTTTTAATTCTTTAAGGGGATGGATGGGAACATGGAGTCGATTTAGCACTTCTAAATGTGCCTGCATCGATTGAGAGAGATTTTCTTGATCGATATAGACTTGAATTTCTTTGCCATGGTTACTCAAAATTCGAGCGACAACAAGTCCATCAGCTCCATTGTTTCCTGGACCGCAAACGATGGCGATGCGTTGGATGCTCGGTAAATGTTCAATGAATTCACTAATTCCTTGGGCCGCATTTTCTATTAAAACAAAAGAAGGAATACCGATTGCTTCGATGGCTTTCTTTTCGGCATTTCTTGCCTGATCGGCGTTACAAATATAGGAGGACATCGCTACCTCTTCTTTTCTTTTTAGCTCTCAAGCAGTGGCTTGACCTAACGATCTTTTCGGAGTCGATCGGGACTCAAAAGACCATGGTACAATTACTTTCTGAAGGGAAGACATAAAACTTATGAAGCAGATGAAACAAGGAAAGGCATCGAATACGGCCAAAAAGTCCATCATAGCTGGCGGCCTAATTGGAACAGGTGGGTTTTTAATCGCAAAGGCTATAGGTCTAATGTACTCGATTCCATTTTCGAGCATTCTTGGCTCCGATGCCTATATGTCCTATTACGGTTCAGCCTATCGCATTTACAGCTATATGTTGAACGTCTTTACGGCCGGCGCTCCGATGGCCATTGCGACGATGGTAGCCAAATACATTACACGCAACAATTTTAAAACGGTCTTACGCGCTCGCCAAATGTCCTTGCTTGTAATGGGCTTTCTTGGGTTGGCTGGAATGCTTGCCATGTTTGCGCTTTCTGGGCCCCTAGCGGGAGTGATGTCGGAAGGAACCGAAGAAGGGCGGGCCGTTATGGCGACCGCTTTAAAATTGTTGTCTATTGCGATTTTTTTTGTTCCACTTTTAAGTGCCTATCGTGGATTTATCCAAGGATGCAAGGAGATGGGGGAATACGCCTTTTCCCAAGCGTATGAACAAATCTTTCGTGTGGCCTTTTTGTTGGGAGTAAGTTGCCTGCTCGTCTATGGCTTTCACATGTCGAGCGTCTATGCCCTCTATGTGGGGGTGCTTTCCACTTCGGTTGCCGCTTTTGCGGCTATTTTTCAAATCAGTGGCTTTTCGAAAGCATCGACTGCAAGTTTAAAAAAGGCCGGCCGTCGACAACGCGTTAAAGCGATCGCAATGCAACCTCTTTTTCGAGAATTTATTCTTCTTTGCATTCCATATTTGCTTTTTGCGATCATTGGGTATGCCAATGACATTTATGATGCCGTCTTATTGCCTCTTGGGTTGAAACTTTCTAGTTATTCTACCGACCAAATTCAAACCATGACTTCTGCAGCGAACTACGTTGGCATTAAGCTTACCGCTATTCCGATGATCCTATCTCCAGGATTTGTAGCCGCTATTATTCCTCATATTACTTCGGCACTCGAAACCAAGAATTATAAGGTCGTGCGAAAAGACATCGTAGAGTGCGTTAACATTGTGTTGTTTATTTCACTCTTTCTAAGCTTTGCCATTTTTTGGTATGCAAAACCTCTCTTTTACACGTTATATTATACGGATGATTTAAATTTAGCGGCGACGAGTGTGCGCTGGATTGCGATTGAAGGTTTTTTTGGCACGATTACTCCTGTCATTTCTTCCATGATGATGGCTTGTCGCCTGCGCAAACGATTGTTGATTCAAATGGGAATCTCGGCTGTGATTAAAGGAGTCTTAATGGTTCCAATGGTCATTTGGTGGGGAATTGCGGGCGCTACGCTCTCTACCGTGGTTAGCTATGCTTGGATTATTTATTACAGCTTGCGTGAAATGGGCTGGATGTACGATGTATCCTTTCGTTCAACCTTAAAGGTCCTCCTTCAAACTCTGATTTGTTTAGTAGCTATGGCCTTATCTGCCTTTTTATTGACGAAAATAGGATTAGGGAGTACAAATACTAGCCGTATGCTTTGTTTTTTGGGAATGATGGTCAATGGAGTGATTTCCTCTCTTGTATTTGTGGTGGGGGCCTTTTATTTTGGGATTCCCCAACGCCTCTTTCACTTTCGCTTGCGCTCTAGAAGGAGAAGATAAGCTATGTATGATGTCCTCGTCATCGGTGGTGGTCATGCGGGTATCGAAGCAGCAGCGGCTGCAGCACGAATGGGTCAGAAAACTTTGTTGACCACAAGTGATCTATCTATGATCGGTTCCATGCCCTGCAATCCTTCCATTGGAGGGCCTGCCAAAGGCATTGTGGTGCGAGAAATCGATGCCTTTGGAGGTCTAATGCCAAAAGCCGCCGATCAAACCGCTTTGCAATTTAAAATGTTAAATACTGCCAAAGGCCCTGGTGTGCGTTGTTTACGGGTGCAATCGGATCGAGATGCCTATCGCGCTTGGATGCTGGATGCCTTAGAACACCAAGACAATCTAGAACTCCTCGCCCAACGTGTGACCAAGTTATTGGTTCAAGATGGAAAAGCCATTGGAGTAGAATGCGAAGATGGAACGCAACTCTTAAGTAAAATGGTGATTTTAACCGCGGGAACGGGTATGGATGCAGCCATTTTAAAAGGCCATACCTCCACGCCAAGTGGTGCGGATGGAATGTGGACGAGCAATGCCCTCTCCCAGTCCCTAAAAAAGGCAGGGATTTCTTTAATTCGTTTAAAGACAGGAACTCCCCCTCGTATTGTCAAGAGTTCGGTGGATTTATCCAAAGCACTCATTCAACCCGGGAGTGAGGAATTTTTGCATTTTAGTGAAGAAACCCTTCCTAGTGAAGTGCGTAAACCAAGTGAACAATTGCCTTGCTATTTGATTTATACCACTCCACAAACCCATGAAATTATTCATGATCATTTACAAGATTCGGCTATGTATTCGGGATTGGTGACCGGAGTAGGACCGCGCTATTGTCCAAGCATTGAGGATAAACTCGTTCGCTTTGCGGATCGTTTGCGCCATCAGCTTTTTTTAGAGCCGGAGCGAGAAAGTTTTGATACCTTTTATATTCAAGGTTTTTCCACTTCGATGCCAGAAAGTGTTCAAGAAAAAATGGTGCATTCCTTGCCAGGTTTGGAAAAGGCTGAAATATTGAAATATGCCTACGCAATTGAATATGATGCCATTGATCCGTTACAAATGTATCCCTCTTTGGAAAACAAGATCGTAGAAAATCTCTTTACCGCTGGTCAAGTCAATGGAACCTCAGGTTATGAAGAGGCCGCAGGACAAGGATTAATGGCTGGAATTAACGCCGCTTTAAAAAATCAAGGGAAAGAGCCTTTAATTTTAACTCGAGACCAAGCCTATATTGGGGTCATGATCGATGATTTGGTGACCAAAGGGACCAAAGAACCCTATCGGTTGTTGACCTCTAGAGCGGAACACCGCTTGCTGTTGCGTCATGATAATGCACGCCATCGCTTAGCTGCTATTGCCCATGAGGTCGGTGTCTTACCAGAAGCTTCTTGGAATCATTATGTACAAAGCGAGCAAGAAATTAAAGAAGCAATAGAAATTTTAAGGCATATTCACATTAAACCCGATTCTGCTATTCAAAGCGCTTTAAGTCAAGTCAATGCGGGAGAACTCGAACATGGTACAGATGCCTATACTCTTTTACGTCGCCCCGCAGTGAGCCTAGAGCTGCTCAAGCCTTGGACTCATTTAGAGTTAGCGCCCTCCATCGCAAATCAAATCGAGATTGAATGCAAGTATGCGGGATACATTGAAAAGGCCAATCGCGATGTCAATCGCATGGCGAAGCTTGAAAATACGCGGATTCCAAGCGATATCGATTATCAATCTATGGACAATTTAGCCTTGGAAGCCCGTGCTAAATTGTCTCAAGTCCGTCCAGTCACGCTAGGTCAGGCCAGTCGCATTTCAGGAGTCAATCCAAGTGATATTGCCGTTCTTTCAGCAACTCTGGCCCTTCTTTCTAAAAAAGGAAAGGAAAAGGAAGCTTCCAATCCGAAGAAATAGTGTTTTCTTAGAAACACTTTCTTTTGCTTGCGTCTTGAAACGCTATACTGAAATTATGAGTAAAACGACAAAAAAAAAGACCCATCAAAAGGGCTCTCCCAAAAAAGCTTCTGAGAAAATCAAAACTTTAGTCATTCAAGCTGGCTTAATTGCTCTTTCCTTTTTTCTGGCTTTTTCGGTGTTAAACGAGGTACGCACTTATCAAAATTTAAAAGCCTCCATTAGTGATAATCGTCGTCTTTTGGCGAAAACCAAAGAGGAAGAGGAGCAATTAGAACTGACTAAGCGTAATTTAACCAATCCGGATTACTTGGAATTCGTAGCGAGAGGCCGCTATTATGCTTCTCGACCAGGAGAGCAAGTATTCGTATTTCCCGATTTAGCGCAAGAGTATTCTCAAGCCGATGATGAGTTCTACGATGATGAAATTTTGCGTGAAGAGGAAGCAAATAAAAAACAATCTTTACAACAAGCGGCTCAGAATAACGCCAATCATTCGACCACGCCCTCTATACCGGATCAAGTCGATTCGGGTTTAAGTGATCAAGAGGCTTCCGCTGCCCCCCAAGAAGAGCCAACTTCAACACTAGAAGAGTCTTTAGAACAACCAGCCCAAGAGTCCGTTTTAGATCCATCGATGTAAAAAGTCTTTACCGAATGTCAAACATTCGGTTTTTTTTTAGCTTTATAAGAAGAAAAAGAATAGAAAGAAACAAGAAAGCAAGAGGGAAGATTATGGAATTAGAGTGGGAAATTTGAGAGAAAAGACTAGGAGAAAAGGAAAAATATTTTCTAAGATTGTGGTAATTCAAATTGAAGTTATGTTAATTCAGAAAAAAATGAAAAGGAAAGCGAACTCATCAAACGATTCGCAGTATCTAAAGCCACTAGAAATTTTCATCTTTTAGTTACAAATCATTATAAATAGGCCTTTTAGTATGAAAAGATGACTAAATATTGGTGATTTCTCTCATATTCCAATTTATTTAAAAATCAGTCACAATACTTTCCATAAGCCATGACCTCTTAGGCCCTTCTTGGATGTTCATTGGCCAAGCGAAAGGAACTTTACTCATGTACGAATATTTCAATCCGTATACGGCAAGTCCATTACCAACGGATCACTTTTGGACTTCTACTCAAAACCAAAACACAAACGAAGAATTTCCTCCTCATATTTTACGGTCCCATTTAAAAATTTATAAAAATCCTCCCGAAAATTGGGATCAAGCCACAATTTCTCATAATATGGTTTATGCGACAGGCGATTTGTTGATCGATCGTCTTGGCAAAATGATTTATAAAAATTATGTTGCTCTTGATTTAACGCCTACGGAATACGCCCTTGTTATTTATCTTGTCGAACACTCTACGATGTTTTGTTCACGGGATAATATGCGCATGATGATCAACAATCGTTTTCGTCATCACATTGCGGATAATACACTTTCTAAACACGTTCACCGCACCCGTGGTAAGCTTGGGCAGAATGATTTAGGTGGATTGATCTATGTCTTAACCCGAAATTCTCGAGGATATAAATGGAATCTTCCAGTCTATAAGTGTTATGTAGATCGTAAATAACCTTGGGATGGAGTTTTCAATAAATCATTTGTAAGGGATAGTACTTTACCTTTTCTTTCTTTTCTTCCCTCTACGCTAAACTATGTCTTGTTAAATTTCTCTTTAAACTTCCCAAAACTTTTTCTATCTTATCTACTCATCTCATTTAAAAATGAAATTTTTTCCCCATCTAGACTTTGTAACACTTTGAATAAAGAAGTTTCTCTTTAAAAAGTATAAGAGAAAATTTATTTTTACTTGGAAAGTAACTCCATACTGATCGATACTCTAAGCTTCTTTTAAAGTGGTTCTTTCCAATCCTTTTTGGGTGAGGGGCTTGCTCTGAGAATGGAATCCTATCGGCCCTTTGGCCTCTTTTCTTAGTTCGTCTTCAGTTTCTCTTTCTTTAGCGCCAAACACTAAAAGAAGCCTTCTATTCCAAAATTTAAACTTCTACTTTAATTCTTAAAAACTGTTTAATGTTTATACATCAGTCTGAAATAAAAATATGATGTAAAAAAGTGTAGATTTCAATCATTGAAATCTACACTTTTTGTCTAAAAACCAATTTCAAAAGAAAAAGATTCTTTTTCGAGAAACCGAAAGATATAAAAATAAATGGGATAAATTTGGTAAAAGTCCTGCTAAAATCCTTCCTATTTCTTGATTTCTGTCAAATATCGTCCTTATAATTCTGAGCTAATGGAGGAAACGAAAAATGAAAAATGTGTTCAGCGATGCTGAAACTTTCAAAGCGGCCTTAATTGGAGAACTCTCTGGACGTTTTGGGCGAGATTTCGAAGACGCTTATCCAGAAGAAAAATACTTAGCCCTTGGAAACCTCATTCGTGAAGCACTTGGCTTTTCTTGGAAAACCACAAAGAAAAGCGTTTCAGAACATCATACAAAGCAACTGTATTACTTTTCTATGGAATTTTTAATGGGACGTTTGATGACCAATAACCTTATGAATATGGGGGTTTACGATGTGGTCAAAGAAGGTCTCGCTGAACTTGGCATGGACATTCATAATTTAGAAGAATTAGAAGCAGATGCAGGGCTTGGTAATGGCGGACTTGGACGCTTAGCGGCTTGTTTTTTAGATTCTTTAGCGAGCTTAAATTTAGCAGGGAATGGGAACTGCATTCGCTATCGGTATGGTCTTTTTCGTCAAGAAATTGTCAATGACCATCAAGTGGAAAAGCCAGATTGTTGGCTTCGTCTTGGCAACGTATGGGAAGTTTGGAAACCACAGCATGCAGTTCAAGTGAAATTTGGTGGGACCTTAAATGCCTATATGGATCAATTTGGAAAATTCCATTCTACCTATGATCCAAGCTTTGTGGTCAAGGCGGTGCCCTATGATGTTCCCATTCTTGGTTATCACACTTTGACCACCAACACGCTTCGCCTTTGGGATGCAGAAGTAGATGAAGAATTCGTGCAAGCGGGCAACTTAAATCATTATCTCAATGCCATTTCGGCTTTGACTGCGAACGTTTATCCAGATGATTCGACAGATGAAGGAAAAGCGTTGCGCTTGCGCCAAGAATACTTCTTTGTTTGCGCTGGAGTAGATCAAATCATTCGTACCCATTTAAGAGTGTATCCAAGTTTAGACAATCTAGCTCAAGCAGTGGCCATTCAGCTGAATGATACACATCCTGTTTTAGTCATTCCGGAATTAATGCGCGTTTTGATGGATGATTACAACTACTCTTGGGATGAAGCGTGGAATATTGTTTATCATACCGTGGCTTATACCAACCACACCATCATGTCCGAAGCCCTTGAACGCTGGCCTATGCAACTCGTACGCACGATGTTGCCTCGTATTTACATGATCATTGAAGAAATCGAACGTCGTTTCCACTACGAAGTCATGCATAGCAATAAAGCCAATCGTTTTGGAGAAATGTCGATTTTAAAAGCCAATCAAGTTCATATGGCCAATCTTGCGGTGATTGGTAGCCATTCTGTCAATGGGGTAGCCAAAATCCACACCAATATTTTAATCAATAATGTTATGGCTGATTTTGCTTCTCTCTATCCCAATCGCTTTAATAATAAAACCAATGGCGTGACCCATCGTCGCTGGCTGGCTTATTGTAATCCGCAACTCACTAGCCTTTTGGAAAAATACATTGGAAAAGGCTTTATTCGTCATCCGGAGCAACTGGAAAAACTGCTTCCTTATGTGGATGATCCAAAGCTTCAAGAGGAATTCTTTGCGGTAAAAAAAGAGCGTAAACAAATCTTGGCCGACTATGTTAAAAAGACGCTCAATCTAGATATCAATGTGGATACCATCTTTGATGTGCAATGCAAACGACTTCATGCCTATAAAAGACAGCTGATGAATATTTTTCACATCATGTATCTCTACTTGCGCATGAAGCAGGATTCCAATTATCACATTGAGCCTACGACTTATTTCTTTTCCGCTAAAGCTGCTCCAGGGTATGCCTTAGCGAAAGAAATCATCACTTTAATTGTTAAGGTGGCCAATCGCGTCAATTCAGATCCCTATGTAAGCCAATTTATGAAGGTTGTCTTTATCCCTAATTATTCAGTATCCATTGCCGAACTTTTGATCAGTGCTGCAGACGTATCTGAACAAATTTCTACTGCTGGGAAAGAAGCTTCGGGTACGGGAAATATGAAATTCATGATGAATGGAGCTCTAACCCTTGGTACTTTGGATGGGGCCAATGTCGAAATTGTAGAACAAGTTGGCTATGAAAACGCAAAAATCTTTGGTTTACAAGTAGATCAAATCGAAACGATTAAACACGAAAATCGCTATGATGTTTGGAAAATTTACCATAGTAATCCAAAATTACGAATGGTCATTGATTCTTTGCGTAACTGTACTTGGTCAGAAAATCCCAATGAATTCCAACTCATCTATAACGATTTAATGTTGCACCGTGATGAATTTTTTGTTCTCGCTGATTTTGATGCCTACCTCACAGCCCATGCTGATGTGTGTGCTTGGTATCGCAATAAACCTGCATGGGCCCGTGCGATGTTAACCAACATTGCCAAATCGGGCTTCTTCTCTTCGGACAATACGATTCGCCAATATGCTAAAGAAATTTGGGGTCTTGATCCGATTCAGTTTACTCTTGAACAGTTTAAAGAATATGAACTGACTGAAGAGGATTTTGAAGAGTCCAAAAAGATGTTCTAATTTTGTTTTTCTTTCTCTTTAATGGTCCCATGCATAATCTTTTATGCATGGGACCGTCTTTTTTTTAGAATTCCTCTTTAAAAGGACAATAGAGTCCTGATAAGTTGATAAACTAGAATATGATTCTTTTCCTGAAAAATTGGTTATCCACAAGGAGTTATAGAATAAAGAAAAACATTAACTGTTTAAATGGTACAGGCCCATAAGGAAGTAAGGAGTAAAACCGAAAGACTGAAAGGATAGACATTTCAGTCAAAAGATGACAAAGGGGGACGAATGCTCAAAAGTTGTAAGACAGAATCCGACTTCTCAACAAAAACACCCATAGAACAATTGGCGTATGCTTGTCTATAACTTTTATTTGGCACACAATAAAGAAATCTATAAAAAAGAAGAAAGACTTATTTCAGGATTTCTCAAAGTGGCTAAGAGTATCTTCCACAAAATCCTTTCTATGGATTAAGGAAGTGAGCAGTAAATCAGTCAAGAAAAGTATTATGAATGCAGACAGAGCTTTCAGTTTTTTAAGCATAAGGCAGGATCCCCGAAATGGAAGAAAAAATCAAAGATGTGTTTATGAGAAATGGAGTAAAACCACCTATTTTGTGTGCACGCCACAAAATCAAAATACCAACGCTTGGTTGGGTGAGACTCAAAGAAAAAGGCTCCGACAAATTTAGAAACATATAAAAAGCGGTTCTGTTTCCATGAAGGCAGATGTTTCTGTTTTAGTGGAAGAAGCAGAAACTAAAAAGCCTGTTCTAATTTGGAATTGACATTGACTTAGGCCTAAAAGATTGTGCAGTCTGTTCGGACGGCAGGACTTTTAAACAATAAAACGAATCAGGAAACTCGAAAAAAGACTGAAACGAGAGCAGAAAAAACTTTCGAGGAAGAAAGTCTGAAAAAGTTACCAAATAAAAATGAAAGGGGAAGCTACTCGACAAACGGAAACAAAAGCTGAAAGTACAAAAACTTTATCACAAACTAGACTGTATCAGAACAGATCAACAAGGTGATTTCAGAGCTGGTGAAAACCAAGCCAGCGTGGACTTGAAGATCTGAATATCAACGGAGAGAAATAGACATCTTTCAAAGGCACCAGCAGAAATTATTCGAGTTTAGAACGAAGATAACTGCAAAATGTAAAAATATGGTATTGAACTACGGTTTGTTGACCGATTTTATCCATCTAGTAAAGCGTGTCTGTGGGACTATTAAGCCTGATTTAAAGTTATCAGACCGAACATATTCTTGCGATCAATGTGGATATACAATAGACAGAGATTTTAATGCAAGTCTGAACCTGAGAGATTGTCTAATTTATCAGAGTACATAAAAAAGCACAGTGAAGTACCGTAGGCTATACGGGAATTAACGCCTGTGGACTGTAGATGAACTTGTGAGTAGATTATATGACTCGTTATAATCGAAAGCATACAGGATGAAGCAGGAATTTTCTCAATATGGGTATAGTTGTCCATATTTTGAGTAGCAGATTTTATGAAACCATCTAAAAAAGTACTCTTGCTTGGCGCAAGTGGATCCATTGGTCGCCAAACTCTTGATATTTTAAAACAACATTCCGAAGATTTTACTCTTGTGGGGATCAGTGCAGGACATCAAGAAAAAGTCTTAGAAGAAATCATTCAAGACTTTCCAAGCGTAAAGTGGGCTGGGCTTTCTAATCTTTCCTGTGAGCAAGCCAACAAAAAAAATGAAGCGCAATCCCAAATTCATTGGATAGGTCAAGAAGATCAAATGGTGAAACTCGTTCAAGAAGCCGATTACGATATTTTAGTCAATGCGGTAGTAGGCTTTCGGGGACTCAAGCCTACGCTTGAAGCCATTGCTCGAAACAAGATCATCGCTTTGGCCAATAAAGAATCTCTCGTTTGTGGGGGAGAAGTGGTCAAAGAAGCTTTAGAAAAATCCACTTCCACTCTTCGTCCGATTGATTCAGAGCACTCTGCCATCTGGCAATGTCTACAGGGCAATAAAAAAGAAGACATTCAGCGGCTCATCATTACTGCTTCGGGAGGGTCTTTGCGCGATGTTCCTCGTGAAAATCTCAAGGACATCACCCCACAACAAGCTTTAAAACATCCTTCTTGGAAAATGGGCCCTCGTATTACCATTGACAGTGCGACGATGGTCAATAAAGGATTTGAAGTACTAGAAGCGCATTATTTGTTTGACTTACCCTATGAACAAATTGCGACCGTTTTGCATCCTCAATCCATTGTCCATTCTATTGTGGAGTACAAGGACCATGCTTCTATCGCACAACTTGGAAGTGCTGATATGCGCTTGCCCATTCAATATGCGCTTTATGGTCCGAATCGTCCTTATTTCAAAGAAGAAAAGCCACTCGATATGACCAAAACGCTCAATTTAACCTTTCAAGAAATGGATTTCGAACGCTATCCTCTTTTAAAAACTGCCTATGAAGTAGGGGCGAAGAAAGGAAATGCGGGTTGCATCTTTAATGCGGCCGATGAACAAGCAGTGGAATTGTTTTTGAAAGGTCAAATTCCATTCCTTTCGATTGAACAGCTCATTCTTTCAGCCCTTGAAAACATTCCTTGGATAGAAAAGCCAAGCTATAGCGATTTAGAAGAAACCGACCAAAATACGCGCTTGTATATACAAAAGGTAGCCAAGACTTTCGCTTAAGAAAGGTTTCAAGCTCTTTGTCAAGTTTTGGAAAAAAGAAAGAACCGTTTTAAGATACAAATTAAGGAAAGCGAATGGAGGATGTCCTGTTTCTCGAAATTGTAGAATAATATTTCATGAACCAGACGGAAACAGAAAGGAAGGTTCGGGTTTTCCTGCCATGTTTTTCATGGGCCTCCAACCCGAAATGGAATGAACAAAAGACGCTTCGTTTCGTTTGCTGCGCTTGCAGCCCTGCTCTGTGTGCCCTATACAGCCGCTTTGTCGATAGAACGTACGGCTATTTTGGCAAATTCAACCATCTTGAGCGCTGATCAATTTATTGATCAGTATTGTGGCACCATGGTAACGACAATTGCTTCAGATGGCTCCAATGTAAGTCAATTTTCTTGGTATACCCAAGTGGATGCGTATAATGCGCCAATTTTAGTGGAATCCTATACAGTGTTTGGACAACTGTCGCCAACCGTTCAACAAACGATTGTTGCCGCCTGTTTAGCTCACAACCTAGATTACTTCACTTTGATTGAGCAAGCCCAGGCCTTTTTAACGCCCGCTCCAATCGCCGAAGTTCCTGTCGAAACCGCTGCGCAAGAGAATGGGACTGCAAGTGAGCAACCCTTAAGTAGCGCTCCAGTAGGGGAGATTCCTCAAGAGTCAAGTCTTTTTATTCAAGATTCAACGGCTTCAAATCAAAGTAGTGCTACGTCCAATGTTTCTTCTCAAGATGCAGGGGCCTCTTCTACCACTTTGACCAGCCAAGAACCTACAACGGATCGTATTCCTCCTGCTCCCATTGCTAGTGATCAAGATTCCTCTAAAGAAGAAAATCAAACCATTTCTTTGAGTGGACAGTCAGATTCCATTCAAACGCCTGTCCAAACGATTATTCCTGGTCAGCCTACCACGATTCAAAACTACGATTCTTCTCAAGTCGATAGTCAAGTGATTTTTAATGGAACCACTTTGGCCCAAGGTTTAACTTTTGAGGATCACACCGACGCGTTTGATGCGACTACGCAACAAATTATCTACGCTTTAGCGGCTAAATCGGGGCTTTCTACTTTTGAAGCGCATGAAGTCATCTACGTTTATCAAAAAGATGGAGTACGCTGGGTAAGTGATCCTTTGATTAAACTTTCTGGGGGTGGACCAGTCGTTCTCTTTCAAATTTTGAATTATACCGACAAAGGGGCCAATGTTCTTTTCTATACCGATGAGAATTGTTCCTATGATGCGGCCACTCAAAAGCTAGCTTTGGCTCCAGCAGGAATTTTATTTGTAGAGACAAGCTCTTTAAGAACTGAAGAACTTGGAAAAATTTCCGAAGGTGTACCTCAAGAGATTCAAAAACAGACTTCCTCTCCCGCTCAACCGACTTCAGAAGTTGTGACTTCAGAGGCAGTACAAGCGAGTTCTTCTTTGACAAACTCCACCTCCGCTCCTGCGTCCTCTTCGTCTTCTCAAGCGACGCAACCGGATGCGCAAGCGACGCAATTTTTGAACCGCTATTGTTATCAATCAGGCCTATTAATTCGTCAAGCTTCTCAATCCAACTATCGTCAATTGTTGAATGCAGTAAACGATTGGTTAAATTTAAGTGCGAATTCTAAAACAGCTGTGAATAGCTTTTTAACGAGCATGGGATCTCAAACGTTTCAAACTCTCTATACTCAAGCCAATCGCATTCGTCTTGGACTTCCCATTACCCAAGTTCCGGCTGGCAATCAAACTTCCGCCTCGGTGAATACAGGAGTTTGGCAGGATCCCAATGTCTGGCTGAGTGGGCTTTTGTTGAGCGGTCAAGGGATGATCTATCTATCCAATCGGCGCCGCTTAGGGGTCCGTTTCGAAAAGAAAAAATGTTAAAACAAAAAAGCTAAGATCATCTCGATCTTGGCTTTTTTATTCTTAAAGATATTTTTATCGTTTTGACAGCGCTTTCTTTATGATTTTTCTTGCCTTTTAACTCAAGAATCGGCACACTAGTTATTTAGTTTTAGATCTATCCCAAGATCTTGACTCAAGACCCACTTTGAAGTCAAAGGGAATTTTTTTATAAAAAGGCGTGGTTTGTTACAATAAACACACACGAAAGGAGGGGGGTTCATGGCCGATTTCACCAAGAGTGAACTGAAACGCGCTAAGCAAGCCAAGGAAGAAGAGCTCTATCAAAAAGAGGGATATAAGAAGGCGGTTATTCTTGGGCGATCGTTTTTGGACTATGAAAATCATCTTTTCGCCTTCTTGATTGACTTAAACATTTGCTTAATTCCGGTTTATGTTTGGGGTGTGGAATTCATCTTGATTTTGTCTGGTGTCATTCCCCCAGCTTACTTTGATTTACTGTTTTATTTAATGTATGCCTTATTGTTTATGACAAGCTGCATTCTTTTGCCTCTTTACACCGCCAAAACAGGGGGATATTCGTGGGGAGGTCGCTACATGGGACTGCGTCTTGTTCGCCCCAATCGAAAACCTGCCCCTGTTATTCGCTTAGTTCTTCGTCAATTGTTTGGATTTGGTATTCCAATGATGTTATTTGGTTACTTCTTTTCTGCCTTTGGCATTGCGGGATGGTGGTTATTAAGTGGATTGATCACACTCATTTCACCTGGACAACGCTCTCTCGCCGATTGGATTTTTGGATTGGTTTTGGTGTATACCCCTCGCTACGAATTAAAAGTCCGTCAATCAAAAAAAATTGCTTCTCCTCAAGAGAATCAAAAACAACAAAAACAAGAGGATCAAAGACCAAGGGAAGTAGAACCTGTCACTTCTGCTCTTGCGCAAGAAGAAGCGGATTTTACTTTTCCTACAAGTGCCGATTTGGAAAATCAATCTACTCCGTCTTCCTCTTTAAAGTTCACTTCAAGCACTGCCAATAAACGAATGAGCCCTCAAGAAATCATTCAAACAGAATATCCTATGCCAATAGAAAGCAGTTCCTCTTTCGATTCCGAAAACCTACCACTTTCTAAAGTGGATTTACACATTCGTTCGGATTATTCGGATGATTCGGATGCCGATATTGAAGACATCATCATCAAAGCAAAAAAACTTGGTTTAACTTGTATTTCCATCACCGATCACAACAATGCTCGCAGCAGCGAACAAGCTATTCCCTTTGCGATGCATCATGGCTTGAAATTTATCCCAGGAGTTGAAGTCGATTGTGAAATCTTTGGAGAACGCGTCCGCATTCTTGGATATTACATCAATTGGAAGCTTGATGATTTTGTGTTGATGGAAAATGCTTCGCTTGAACGCGAACGCAATGTTTCTGAACAACGCATCGCACTTTTTGAAAAAGTGTTAGGCATTAAATTCAATACGGAAGCTTTAATGGCAAATTCTCGCTTTAAAATCGTCCGTCCCCATGAATTGACCAATCTTGTCTTTGATACTCAATCCACGCGACAGCTTCCCATTTTAGTCGAATATCTTCAGAAATACCCCACCGAAGAACAAGCGCGTAAACAATTTTCTCGTGATTTCTTTGGACCAGGAGGATCTTGTGAAGTGGTCGCCTCCTATCCAAGTGCTGAATCCGTCATTGCGTTGATTAGAGATCAGGCTGGGGGAATTCCTATTCTGGCCGGTTGGCATTTGGATCAAATTTCCGATGATACGATCGAAGGACTCATTGATGCGGGAATTCAAGGTTTTGAAGTCTTTACTCCAAGCAATTCAAGACAAACAAAAGCCTTTTTAATGACTCTTGCTAAAAATGAGAATTTGTATGTGACAGGGGGTTCGGATTACCATGGTACTTTAAAATCCGATCGCTTTTTGGGCTATACCACCGCCTCTGGACAAGCCGATCAAATTCTAGAAACGTTTACCAAAGGACTTGGAGAAGACGAAGGAGAAATTCTCTCTTAAAAGGAGTTGACGTGTCAACTCCTTTTTGTGTTTTCAAAAAGTAGTCCTCGAACTTTAACGGATTTATTTTTACTCCTTTTTTAAAAGGCTTTCAAACACTCCGCAAAGGTTAAAGGGAAAAGATCTTTATGTTACACTTTGAAAAGAAAAATGAATTAGGAAAAAAGGCCCACTCTAAATGTAGAAGCGGCCTTTTTTGACATCATTTCAAGAATTTTATTGATGATAAAAAAAAAGAAAGGAGTTCTAAAATAAATAGAAAAACATTAACTGTTTAAATGTTATATACCCATAAGAAAGTGAGGAGTAAAACCTAATGGCTGAAAGGATAGGCCTTTGAGCCAAAACGTTACAGAGGGAGGACAGAGAAAAAAAGAAAGGGGGACCAAGAAATTGCTCAAAAGCTATAAGACAGAATCCGACTTCCTAACAGAAACACCCATAGAACAATTGGCGTATGCTTGTCTATAATTTTTATCTGGCGCACAATAAAGAAATCTATGAAAAAGAGAAAAGATTTGTTTCAGGATATGACTTTTCAAAGTGGTTAAGAGTATCTTCCACAAAATCCTGAAATTTCATGGATTAAGGAAGTGAGTAGTAAAGCAGTCAAGCAAAGTATTATGAATGCAGACAGCGCTTTTAGAAATTTTTTTTAATCATAAAGCAAACGAACTGGAAGAAAAAGTCAAAGATGTGAAAATGTATTTTGTGAGAAATGGAGTA
>CAYTMK010000010.1:0-44925 GCA_964438885.1 uncultured Erysipelotrichaceae bacterium
TTGTACTCACCTTTTCACAAGCAATCATTAAAAAACCCCGGAATCCATACAGATTTCGGGGCAAATGGCCTAACGGCGTACTTCTTTAAGACGAGCGGACTTACCGGAACGATTTCTGAGGTAACGCAATTTATTACGACGAACTTTACCGTGACGAACGACTTCGATCTTATCGATAATAGGGGAATGAAGAGGGAATTTACGTTCTACACCGACTCCATTGGAAATTTTACGAACAGTAAAGGTCTCTCCAATGCCGCCTCCCTTGCGTTCTGTTACAACACCTTCAAAAACCTGAATACGACTCTTGTCACCTTCTTTAATGCGGACATGAACGCGAACGGTTGTACCAGAGCGGAAATCAGGGATGTCTTTGCGAAGTTGGCTTTGACCAATTTCGTTTACTAAATTTAAATTCATGATGATCTCCTTTTCTGCTTTTTATGATTCATAGCATATTGCCAGCGGAATCCGCAGATCCTGAATGATTCTAGCATATCGTTCTTTTAAAACCAAGCTCTAGAAGATCTAAAAAGGAGACGTAAACTCACTGCTCTAGAGAATCGAGTTCTTCTAAGGATTCCTCTTCCTCAAAAGGGCTCAAATCTTCTAGGGGTTCTTCTAAAGAAGGCACTTCTTCTAAAGAGGATTCTTCTTCAAAATGGGACTCTTCTCCATGAGAAACTTCCGATTCCAATGAACCTGCCTCTTCTACAGAATCACTTTTAGATTCCGAAGAGGAGGAACTTCCTTCGCTTTGTTCCTCTTCATGTTTAATGGGTTGGGGCAAAGCGGGTAGATCTGCTTTTGAATATTCAAAATGCTTGTAATCGTTGATGCCTTCAATGCTTCCCGTCCACGTAAATCCTTCTTTTTCAAAGGCTTGGACGGCATAGTCATTTTCGTAAATGAAATGTGGAGAATTGACACTTCGATCCAAGTAAAGCTGTCCTTCCATCGGGAAAACAGAAAAAGAGGAACCATTGTCTTTAATGAGGGGATTTTGAAGGGGATTTAAATCAATGGCATAGCCTTGGGCATGAACAGAGCCACGATTGTCATCGGTTAATCCAAAACAAAGAGCGACCGTGTTATTATCGGCGTACGATTCGGAAATGCGTGTGCCATACGCATCCGGTAAAATCATGCGCGCAATGGGATACTTGTGTAAAAACAGATCAAAAAAGACGTTTTCGACGGGGCGAGCCATTTCCGCATTGACCACAAGTTCACCTATCGTAGGTCGATTTTCATAATCGTAATACAAAACACGGACATATTTTAAAGAACTCGTCGGAATTTGATCGGTATATCCCATATTTTGAAGCCGCGTTAAGATAGATTCATCGATATCCGCGGAATAAAAACATTGGCGCAATTCATTATCGGAAAAGCCGGAAATGTCCACTTCATCTAAAGCATTTTGACGTTTGATTTGTTGGACTTCCTGAGCATGACTGACGTTGGTCAACTGGTTTGTTTTTTCGTTATTGACGATTTGTTCAATGACAGGCAACAACTGTGGCCCATAGTAATAAATGGCATATCCTAACCAACCCCCCATTAAAAGCGTCAACAGGCCAATGAGAGCCAGCCGATTGGTTCGTAAACGGGGTTTTTTGGTGCCTTTTTTCGATTTCTTCGCTCTTTGAGTAGAATTCTCTCTTTGAGAAGAAGGACGCGTCTTAGAAGAATTGGTCTTCTTTTTAGACGATGAACTCGCTTTTTTGGAAGGCTTCCCTTTTTTGGGCGTTTGGCGTACAGTTTTTTTCGATTTAGATGTACTCATGCCTTTAGATTAAACGTTTTCGAGCATCAAACAACTCTAAAAGTTTAATTTATGCTTTCTTCTTGCCGGACTTTAGCCAAAAAAGCCTCGTCTGAAGCATCCAAATGCACTTTTTCCAACAAATCAGGGCGATGGTGTAAGGTGTTAAGAAGAGCTTGTTGGCGACGCCACTTTTGAATATTGGCATGATGACCCGAGAGTAAGACTTCGGGCACCCTTTGCCCTTCATATTCATAGGGCTTGGTGTATTGTGGATATTCAAGCAATCCCTGGGCAAAGGAATCCTCTTGGCTCGAATCGTGTTTAATGACTCCATCCACCAAGCGCAAAATGGCATCACAAATCGCCGCTGCTGCCGGCTCTCCTCCCGTGAGGACAAAATCGCCTAAAGAAATTTGGAGATCGCACGCTTGACGAATGCGTTCATCAAATCCTTCATAGTGACCACAGATCAAGATCAAATGATTCAGCTTGGACAGTTTGAGCGCTTTTTGGTGGGTAAAGGGTTGGCCTTGGGGGGATAAAAGCGCCACTACACTATTGGGGGTTTTGATCGCTTTTAAGGCATCTAGGATGGGTTGGCACATCAACACCATGCCCGCTCCACCTCCATAAGGCGTGTCGTCCACATTATGATGCTTCGAGAGAGTGTAATCCCGAAAGTTGACGAGTTCCACTTCAAAAAGACCTTTTTCTAAACCTCGGGCCAAAATAGAGGTCGAGAGCATGCCTTGAAAGTATTCGGGAAAAAGGGTTAAAATAGTAATTTTCATCGCAAACCTTCTTGTTCTTGGATGGTGATGATTTTATTGAGAGGATCGACTTCCAGGACAAAGGCATCCACAAACGGCAATAAATATTGTTTCTCTTTGCCCTGCACTCGAAGGACTAAATTTGCACCTGTTTCTAAAATGGCGATCACTTTTCCTGTATCCTGACCTTGTTCGTTGTAGACATGACATCCCATCAATTCGTGGTAATAATATTCATCCTCTTCCAATTGAGTTAATTCTTCCTTAGGCAGTCCTAACATTTGACCTTTGAGCTTTTCGGCTTCTTCAATGGAGGAGATTTCCTTAAAAAAGGCATAGCCAAAGCCTTTGTAGACCGAATAGCGCTCAACCGTTAGCTTTTGACCCTCTTGAGTATACAAGTGGTTTCCTTTCTGAAAGCGAAGGTCTTCCTGGTCTGTGAATAAACGAAGCTTGCATTCGCCTTTTAATCCTCGCGTGTTGATCACTTCTGCAATGCGAATCATATGCTCTTACTCTCCTTTTTTAAAGGTGGTTAGTGCCACCTAAACGAAAGGCTGCAGAATTTCTCCTGCAGCCTTGAACCATCTTTATAGATGCGACTTCTAATATGCCTCGAAATTGACTACCAAGCGTTTGTGCTCATCGCGCGCCGCTACACCCATCATGGAGCGCAAGGCACCAGCGACCGATCCCTTTCGACCAATCAAACGGGCAATGTCTTTGTCATCGGCATAGACACAAAGCAATAATTCCCGATCGTTTATGGAATTCATCGTTTTCACCGAGAGCGACTCTGGATGATCACAAAGGGGAAGACACAAATCGCGTAAGGTTTTTTCAAAATCAATCACCGTTTCATCCAACCTATTTGCTCATTTTGGATTCGTGGAAAGCCTTCATCACGCCTTGTTTAGAAAGAATCGAACGAACCGTTTCCGTAGGCTGAGCTCCTGCCGCAAGCCATTTTAAAGCGGCTTCTTTGTTCAATTCTACAGGGGCATCGGCTTTAATGGGATTGTAAGTTCCGATTTCTTCAATAAAGCGACCATCGCGAGGACTTCTAGAATCCGCTGCCACAATTCGATAGAAAGGTTGACCTTTTTTACCCATTCTACGCAATCTAAGTTTTACCATAATCAGTTTCCTTTCAAACGGGAGTCCCGTATTTACTCAAGAAAGATCTACCATTGATCTTCTAGCGTTTCAACGCCTGATCATAGTACCGTTTTGAAATCCTCGAGTCAAGCGCCGTCAAGTATTTTTGCTTGACACCTTCACCAAAAGAGGAGTCATATTGGCGAGGTATCGGCTAGGATAGAGCTTTCCTTCATCGTTTTTGCGTACAAAATAGCTCCGTGCAAACCAATGGTTTTTTTCTTTGGATAAGCCAACGTGAAGGGTACGATTGCCAAAGGTCTTAAACAAAAGGATGTCGGCTTCAAGCTTGCTGTGAGGGACTTTTTTGGGATCATATTTCACAGCTTGGGGATCTTTTAGAGTTTCTACGAGTTGATCAAACATTTCATATTCATTGGCATAATAGGACAGCTTAGAAGGATCGATTTGTTTGAGCAGTTTAAAAGTAATGGTCCCATTTTGAATGTTTTGCCAGCCTTTTTGGCCACTGAACTGGTCTAGATCAGGGGTACTGTCTTTGACAATAGAGCCAATGGAAAACAGGTGACAAAAGGCACTGGGTTCAAAAGAAAGAGAAACATGAAAAGGCTTTTTGCCTTTTTCTTGAAACGTATAGATAAACGTTTTGGAACACAGCTCTTGAGAATATCGATTGGCTAAATCCTGTAAAGAAGCTTGTCTAGAAAAATTGCGCTTAAAGAGCGCTTTGATCCAATCGAAGATGGAATGTTGAGAGGGCATAGTCTATTTTTTCTTTTTCTTCTTCGTGCTCTTTTTTTGTTTTTTTGATCCTGCGTGCTTAGAGGAATTGGGCATCCCACCGCGTTGCATGGCCGCAAAGGGATTGCCTCCTCCAAAGCCACCCATTCCGTTCATGAGATTTCCAAAGGCACCAAGTCCACCGCCTGACATCATTTGACTCACTTTTTGCATCTGTTGTTGTTGTTGAATGAGGCGATTGACATCGGCTACTTTTAAGCCCGCTCCTTTGGCAATACGCTGTTTGCGACTGCTTTTGAGGATTTCAGGATGTTCGCGTTCGTAAGGAGTCATAGATTGAATGAGCGCCTTGGCGTGCTTCATCTCTACATTCATTTTTTCATCGTCGATTTGAGGGGCTAATTTGTTGAGGCCTGGTAATTTGCTTAAAAGACCAGACATAGAACCAAGTTTTCCCATTTGTTCAAATTGAGAAAGCAAGTCGTTAAAGGTAAAAATACCTGACATCATTCGCTCTGCCGATTCCATGGCTGCTTCTTGATCGAGTTTATCTTGGGCTTGTTCAATCAAGGAGAGAATATCACCCATTCCCAAGATTCGATCCGCCATGCGGTCGGGGTGGAATTCTTCTAAGTCTTCGACTTTTTCACCATTGGATACAAAGATCACTGGAACGCTTGTAATGGAGCGTACGGAAAGTAGGCCACCGCCTCGGGCATCGCCATCCATTTTGGTGACCACTAAACCTGTTACATCCAAGCGATCATTGAATTCTTTGGCCACCGTTACGATGTCTTGGCCCGTCATGGCATCCACCGTTAAAAGGATATCCTGCGGTTGGATTTCAGCTTTCATCTCAGAAAGTTCATCCATTAAGGCTTCATCGACATGTAAACGACCGGCTGTATCGAAAATAATGAGATCATAGCCATGTTCTTTGGCGTATTCTTTGGCACACTTGGCCGTATACACAGCTGGAGTCGAAGCCCCTAGAGAAAAGACTTCTACCCCAATACTCTGGCCCAGCGTTTTAAGCTGTTCAATCGCCGCCGGACGAACGACATCGCAAGCGGCTAAGAGCACTTTTTTATTGAGCTTGTTCTTGGCAAAACGCGCAATTTTCGCTGCTGCCGTGGTTTTTCCGGTTCCCTGTAAACCAACCATCATGACCGAGGTGATGCCCTCTGGATTCATAGTAAGCGTCGCTTGATCTGGGCCTAAGAGCTGTTCGAGTTCATCTCGAACGATTTTAACCACCATTTGGCTAGGATTTAAGGAATTTAAGACCTTTTCGCCAAGTGCTTTTTCTTTAATATTGGCAATAAAGTCTTTTACGACTTGGTAATTGACATCGGCTTCAAGAAGAGAAATACGCACTTCTTTGAGCATGTCATTCATGTTGGATTCGGTAAGCTTTCCTTTCCCCGTAATATTTTTAAAGGCTTGGGAGAGCTTTTCCGAAAGGGATTCAAATGCCATTTCAATTTCTCCAATCTAAAGTGAGGAACAACGAAAGAAAAAGGAATTAGAATAGATTCCCTTTTCACGACAAATTCTTCTTGTTTTGAACTCAAATTCTACCTTAGAAGATTGTCTCAAAAAAGAGGGCGCAATTTGGCAGGCCTTATTTTAAGGTAAACAAATTACGCCGAATTTTAAACTTCTTCGAGTATTTCTAGTTCTTCTAGTTCTTCCTGATCAAGGGCACTTGCCTCAAGACGAGCCTGTTGTGGTGCGGCCAACTGTTGAACACTTGGTTTTAGAATGCGAGGCGAAAGCTTTAAAATAGCAAGCCCAAGCCAAGCATAATAAGCCAAATAGTAAACAGGATAAAAGGGAAGCTTTTTCCAATCGATTTTGGCTCCTACAAACTTCGGATCATCTTTGCGATGACAAAATAAAATCAGCGTATAGATGATCACCATATCCGTATTGTAATATTGCATATCAAAGGAGAATTTTTCTTTTGGGAAGAGTTCATGCATCCGCTTTTCCTGGTAGGCATAAGCATCGCGCATTAAATAGACCGTTTCTAGGCTCATACAATTGGTCAAAGAGCCCATGCGCTGTTCATAATGATAATAACGATTGGGGATGGTGCCAATGCGCTTGGCATTGGCTAAGGCCCGAAAAACGGTACAGGTATCTTCAAAGCCCTTCATATTTTCCGGAAAACGAACGTCTTGGAAACAGCTTTTCTTATACAATTTTCCCCAAGGATAATTGTTTAAGTACTTTTCTTTGGCCAACATGTGCATCGCTTGGATCGTGTCGAATGTTTTATGGCCAGAAGGCATCCGATAAAATGGGAACGGTCCAAAGTCCATCACAAATCCACATTGCACCACGTCTAACTCTTTGTCTTGGGCTTCTTTGACTAAAGCCTCAATCATACGGGTATCCAAAAAATCATCGCTGTCTACAAACGTAACAAAATCCCCTTGGGCATTTTCTAAAGCGCGATTGCGCGTCTTTGAAATACCGCCATTGGAATAGGAGTAAATTTTGATCCGCTTGTCTTTGACTTGCCAAGCTTTGGCTTTCTCTAAAGAATCATCGGTGCTCCCATCGTTGATGAGGACCACTTCTAAATTGGAATACGTTTGGTTTAAGAGACTTTTCAGGCAACGGTCAAGATATTTTGAGGTGTTGTACATGGGTACCAGAATGGAAACAAGCATAAATCCTCCGTTCAATCGCATAAAAAGCGATCGATAAAAAAGCTCCAAAGCCTTTCAAAGACAAAGACCAAGATCACAAGCCAAATACTCCAGCCTACCACCCCAGCCAAATCCAAATTCAAGCGCGCCATTTGCATCCGTTTACCAATGCCCACCATGAGTCCAGTCAAAATTTCGCTTGTGACACACACTTTAAAGGAAAGTGAAGAAGCACTTTTCATCGCTGCCAATAAGGAAAAGCGCAAGAGTGGAAAACAAATCTTGACCATCAGCACATATTTTGGTTGTGGATAGATGTGCCACAGGGCTTTCCATTGTTTTTGAATGGCACAAAGGGATTCGTAGAGGCTTCGATAGAGCAATGGAAACAATAAAAAGAAGCCCGTTAAGATCACGGTTTGTTCCCGCGTGCTCCAAAAAAGTAAGAGCACAATATAGCATACATTGGGAACCGTTTGGAATATAGACACTAGGCGATTAAAGAAGCCACCCCACCAAGGATAAAAAGCACCTAAAAAGGAAATTGGTAAAGCGGCCACAAAGGAAACGCCCAAAGCAAAGAGCGCCCGTAAAACCGTCGCACCAATGGCGGGCCAGAAAGTGGGAGCTTGAAACTGCTCGACCATCGTTTTTGCTACTTGCCCAGGGGTTGGACAAATCAAAGCATTCTGAATCGACCAAGCAGCCACTTGCCACACACTCAATAAAATGACAAAGAAGAATCCCCATTCCAAGCCATTTCGGCGCTTGGAAGAGGGGGGAAAAAACTTCTCTAAAAAAGATGAAAAAGACATTCCCTATCCTTTGGCTGTTTCTTTTAAAGCCGGAAACAAATTGATTAAATGGTGAATATATTCTTGAAGGGTTGGACGATTTTCCAAATCCATGTGAATAATGGGCAAAAATACATCGAAAAGATGCCATTCCTCTGAATCATCCAAGGAATGCAAGGATTCAAGCTGGCGTAAACGGGCTAAGGCCTGATCATCCTTTTCATTGCGCAAGTCATATTCTAAGGCGATCAGCTGATCGATAATAAACGCTTCTAAGGAGTCATACTTCTTCGGATTGTTATTGACCATAAAAGAATCTTCCTCACAATAAAAGAAGACCCAAGCAATCACCCAAAGAGTAAAGGCATCATTGATCATCTGATGTTTGTACAAATATCGAGCTTGTTCTAAAGCCGAGAGGGGATCCTGTACACGAAAGTAATACCATAAAAGACCAGTGTGAAGCCGTTGGGCTTCGATTAAGTTATTGGGAACAGGCATTTGGTCTTCGTTGAGCATGCGTTTAATGACCGTATGAGAGGAGTCGGACATGCCACAAAAGCGAATCAAATCGATGATGGAAGACTCTTCATGGTGCTCATCAGCCCATACCCAAAATTCGCGACAATAGCGACTTTCTACAGGAGGCGAATAATGCAAGTGATCCAAACAGATGAGCTTTAAAAAAAGTTTGGAGTATTTCTTCTGCATTTGTGCAAGCGTCGCATCTTGCCCGATGGGCATAGTGAGCACTTTACGAAACCATTTACGAGCATTTTGATCATTTTGATTGAGATAAGCAGCTTGGCCGGCAAAATAAGCAAGCAATTCGGATTCTGAATGGGTCTTGGCTAAATTTTCTAGGACCGGTTCAAAAAAGGTGGAATAGCGATTGAGCAGTTCTTCGAATTGTTCAAGAGGATAGATCGGATTTAAAAAGCCAAAATTTTCTTCTTCAATTTGCTTATAAATTTCGGGAGGGAAATTGGGATCGTTTAAAAGATCCAATTGATCAAAGGTGATCGCAAATTCCAAAATCCACATGGAACCAAGGGGATGGTTTTTGGCGCTAAAGGGAACTAAATATTCATGGGCGCGTTTGGCATTTCCTAAATGTAAATAGGAGAAGCCCGCCATGGCCAAGGCTTGATCATCCTGGATATCCAAAAGCATGTCTTCTAAACAATTCACCGCCTCAGCATAATCTTCCAAAGCAAATGCGACAATGCCACGCATGTTCAAATACATGAGCGCTTCTTCGGTATCTTCAAGATTGGTAATGGATTTCAATTCTTCCATAGCCCCTTCAAAATCCCCTTTGGTGTAAAAATAGCGCGCCGTATTGACTTGAAGAGCGACGGGACCAAGGCCCTCTTCCCGTAACATCGGCAAAATCTTAGCCATTGTTTTATAATCCTGATGCATTTCTGCTAAATCAAAAGAGGACAGTTGCCAAAACAGATCGGAACCATATTTTTGATGATAGGTTTCCAACAAAACTGGAATGTCTTCCTCTGTGTGGTTGGAAAACCCCTCCATAATTTGAGAGCGCAACGCTTCTTGTTCTACATCCACTTCCTCCTCATCGTCTAAAGGATAAAGATCATAGTCTGATTGATCGTTCATTCACGTATCGGGTTCAAGCTTCACCATGATCGGAAAAGGAAACCCGCCCTCCTTTCTTTTTGTTTGGCATTTTACCAAACTTTCAATATTGCTGCCAAAAAACTTCTGTTCATCTTCCAAACTGGTCTCGACCAAGAATCTGAGAAAATCAGAGTTCTTTGGTCATTTAAAAAAACTTCGCTTTTAACTCTTCTGGTAAGTAGCGCGCCAATTCTTTTACGAGCTGGTATACGCTCGTGCAAGGAATTGCTTTGGAAGGAAGAAGTTGCTTTTTTTCTTCGTACAATTTTTGCGCATAGAAAATGGCTAGTTTGGGATTTCCATATTGACAAAGCTTTAAAAAAATTTGCGGGTCGTTTTTCTGGTAAGGGCCAATTTTTCGCTTGGTAAAGATTTCTTTGAGTAAACGAAAATATTCTTGTCGGGATACGCCTGCTTGGTAAAAACTAAAATGGAGAATAAACCACAATTCAAAACACTCATTGCTCCACGCACAATGCCAGTAATTTTGGTAAGCGACTTGTTTATTGCGTTTTTCACATTGTTGAACAAGAGTATTAAATTGCCCATCAGGAAAATCATCTTTGTCACTGATAAGCCAAATCTCTGCTTTTTCAATGGCATATTTTTCGACAAAGTCCTGCGCAAAAGGCAAAAGCTTTGTGGTGGCTTCGCCTACTCCAACAATTTCAATCAATACTTCCTGTCGGCCACTTTTTTCAATGGCTGCTTTAAAGCCTTCAAAGTAATACGGTTCAGTCTTCGTTCCTTCGGTAAAAATGAGATAGAGCTTTTGGTAATCTTGCTTATGAAGACGCTTTAAGAGTTTTTGTTCTTCGAGCTTGCTCAGGCCAGGTTTTTTCATAACTTCATCTTATGCGCTATGGAAAAAGTTTTCGATCTTAAATAAAAAGAAAGAGATCTTAAAGTGAAAGATCTCTTTCTAGCTTAGAGAATTTAATACCTTTTGAGCATACGAACAAGTGGCTATAAGCGGAATTCCTTGTTTTTGGGCTTGTTCTTGGACCATCAACACAAGGTGTCTAGCAATGCCTTGTCCTTTATAAAGAGGTGATACTTCTGTATGGGTGATGATCCATTTTCCATCTTGGACTTCAAAATCACACTCTCCAATGCATTGCTCTTCATCATAGGCTGCACTGCGGTGGAATTCAAATTGATAACGGATCATGCTTCTTCCTTACTTTTTTGACTTTCTTGAGAGACTTGAGAAGAGGTCAAGGCCACTTCCTTTTCTTCCCTTGGCAAGGGGTCCTTTTCAGACTTTTCTTCTTCCCTTTTGTCTTCTTCCTTGTGGTGGTCTTTATGGTGGTGATGATGATGCTCTTTTTTGGAATCAGGCTTCTTGAACTCGCTTCGTTCTTTTTCGTCTTGACTGGGTACAACGATCTCTTTTTTGATAGCGGGCTCCTCGACGGGTGGAATCGCGTTTACATCGCCATTTTGGTGTTTTTTTTTAGGTGCGACGAAAAGATCAGGATGCTCCTTTTGGCCCAGAATTTCTTCTTTAGGCAGACTTGGCTCTTCTGGCTTCTCGCTTGGAAGGGAATCTGGAGCCGAAGGAACTAGAGCTTTTGGAGTAGGAGGGACAGGTTTTGGTTGTACCGGTGCCGTTTCTTTTGACTCTTCTGGCTTCGCTTTTTCCTCTTTTGGAGCTGGTTTCTCTGGTGAAAGAGGCGCCTCGCTTCCTGCTGGTTTAGAAGGCTTTTTTTGATCGGGTTCTTTTTTAGACTTAGCCATCTGGTTGGCTTTTTTCAATACCTTCTTTTGATGTTTTGCTTTAGCGATATGCGCAATGGTCTTCTTATCGAGTTTCACACCTGCTGCTTCTAGACTTTGAGGAAGGTTCATCTTTTCAAACCATTTCGTGAGTTCCGCAATCGTTTTTTTGTAAGAGGGCTTGGGAAAATCGAACATATCCATGCCAAGTTGTGCGATCCGTTCTTTTTCTTCTTTAGAAAGGGAATCACACCAAGGGGCAAATAGGGCGGATCCAGCGGATCCAGCTGGTAAAGAGCAGGCAAAGGCCAGGCGATCGGTTAAGCCTTCAAAGGGGGATTTTACCGATCCGATTTGGGTATGGGCCAATAAACCAACTCGATAGAGTTCGGTTCTTGCTTCCACATCATTGATATTTTTCGCTAAAGCATCCGAACAATGCCGTAAGTCTTTGAGCAGATTTGCCGCTTCTTTGGTCTTAGGAGGATCTTGTTCTAGGTAGGCTAAAAACAGATGTTCAAAGATTCCAAAGATCTGATTCATTGTAGGATAACTTGGATACATCGAAAGCTCTGGATCCAAAATCGCAAACTTACACACGAGTTCGGGAAGATGAATGGTCTTTTGTTCTCCCTTGCGGACAATGGTGCAATTTTCACTGAGTTCCGAAGCACTGGAAGGATTGGTCAAAATGGAAGCAATGGGATAAACGTGTTTTGGCTTTTTCTTCTCTTTCCAAAAATCCCAGACATCTCCTTTATAGCCAAGGCCCAATCCAATGGCTTTGGCGCATTGTAAAGTGGATCCACCTCCAAGGGCAAGGATGATGTCGCAATCTTCTTTTCGGGCAATTTCAATGCCCCGTTTTACGGAACCATATTTTGGATTGGGTAAAATTTGACCCATATTAGCACTTGGAAAATTCGCTTCATCGAGCAAAACGCGAACTTTTTCCAAGAGGCCATCTTCTACGGGCCGATGTCCATGGACCAAGAGAACCTTTTTTCCATATTGACGCAAAAGCGCAGGCAATTGGGAAAGGGCTCCTGGAGCGAGTTTGACTTGTTGAGGAATGGTGTTTGTTTTCATAGCCAAACCTTAGCACACCTCAAAGCCAATCAAGATTGTCTTGCATGGAGAATATCATCTGGACATTTTTTTAAATAAGGAAAAATCTGATAAAAAGAGAGTGTTCCTTCTTTTGTTTTTTGCTTTCTAGAAAATCAAGGAGAAAGAAGACTTGTACAAGCGTATTGAGGTAAATTTAGCTAAAATAAAGAAGACGTATGACATCCATACGCAAAATGTCGGAAGCGGAAATTTGTTTTGGTCAAGCAAAGAAAGCGGATACAAAGGAATTTACAAGTTTCCATCGGCATTTTATGATTTGAATGTTTAAGGAGGATTTACGTTCCATGACTATTTCACCTTTGCAAAAGGCTCGGTATGAATATGAGCCAAAATTGCCAGGTATGCTTCGCAACGGCATCGCTAACATTACCGTTAAAGAAGGCGCACCGACTACAAGTGTAGCGGACCAAGAAGCGATTGCAGCACTTTTCCCAAATACGTATGGCAAACCTGAAATCACATTCATTCAAGGCGAAAACACTGCTCCAAATGAAAAGAAAACAGTTGGAGTGATTCTCTCTGGTGGACAAGCCCCTGGGGGACACAATGTTATTACAGGTCTTTACGATGCCTTAAAAGCCGCTAATCCCGAAAATGAACTCGTGGGCTTCAAAGGCGGTCCAAGTGGCTTAATTGAAGATGATTTCATCGTATTTGACGATGACTACATCAACAAATACCGCAATACAGGCGGATTTGACATCATTGGTTCGGGTCGTACCAAACTTGAAACGCCAGAACAATTTGCGATCGTTGATGAAGTGGCCAAAAAACATGGTTTGGATGCGATCGTAATCATCGGTGGCGATGACTCCAATACCAATGCGGCGGTATTGGCTGAGTATTTTGCCGCCAATGGTTCCAATACCAAGGTAATTGGCGCACCCAAAACAATCGATGGCGATTTGAAAAATGACGATATTGAAACGTCTTTTGGTTTTGATACTGCCACTAAAACTTACAGCGAACTCATCGGAAACATCGAACGCGATGCGAACTCTGCCAAAAAATATTGGCACTTTATTAAAGTAATGGGTCGTTCCGCTTCCCACGTGGCGCTTGAAGCCGCTTTGGAAACGCAACCCAACATCTGCTTGATTTCCGAAGAAGTGGCAGCCAAGAAACAATCTCTTTCTGAAATCGCCAATTCCATCGCCGATTCTGTAGAAAAACGGGCTGCAAATGGTGACAACTTCGGCGTAGTGATCATCCCTGAAGGTGTTATCGAATTTGTTCCAGAATTCTCTACGTTGATCGCTGAAATCAACGAATTGCTTGCAGGCTCTAAAGCCGATGAATTCAATGCTCTTCCAACTTGGAAAGACAAATATGAATTCATTAAAAATGGACTTACTCCTGCTTCTTTTGAAGTATTTGATATTTTACCTGAAAACATTCAACAACAACTTTTCTTAGAGCGTGATCCTCATGGTAACGTACAAGTATCGTTGATTGAATCCGAAAAATTGTTCTCCGCTCTTGTCGCCAACGAACTCAAAAAACGGGCTGAAAACGGAACCTATACCGGTAAGTTCAACCCCATCCACCACTTCTTTGGATACGAAGGAAGATGTGCTTTCCCAAGCAACTTCGATGCTGACTATTGCTATTCTCTTGGCTATAACGCTTTCTTGTTGATTCTCAACGACTTCAATGGCTACCTCTCTAAGATCTCCAATCTTTCCGAGCCTGCTTCCGAATGGGTAGCGGGTGGTATGCCAATCACGAAGATGATGAACATGGAACGCCGTCATGGTGAAGACAAACCAGTTATCCGCAAAGCGCTTGTAGAACTCGATGGAGCACCCTTCAAGTTCTTTGAAGCCAATCGTGACAAATGGGCCGAAGAAACTTGCTACCTCTATCCAGGCGCAATTCAATACTATGGACCCGCTGAAGTTTGCGATTTAACCACCAAAACTTTAAAACTTGAACAAGAAAAATAGTTCTCCTTTCAGGGGATTGGCCGCTTGCATGCCAATCTCCTTTTTTTCTTTGAAAAGAAAAAAAAGAGTTCTAATACAAAAATGCATTAGAACCCCTTTTTGGTTTAAGCGGAACGCAAAGTGGCATGACATTGCGAGGTGATCGCTTCGATGATGGTATGAAAGATCTGATTGATCTCTTCTTCTTTAAGCGTTTGCTTATCGGATTGGAATGTCATCGTCAAAGCGATGGATTTCTCGTTTTCCCCCACATGTTCGCCTTCGTAGACATCAAAGACATCGACGTGTTTTACCACCGATTCCTTACCAAGTTTTCCACTGCGCTTGATGACATCAATAATACGAGAAGCGGGAAGCGTTTTATCGACCACAAAGGCCAAATCGCGAACGACAGCTGGATATTTAGAAATTGGAACAAATTTTACTTTGGATTTTTTCGTATTCAAGACTTTATCCAAATCGATTTCGCCCATGACTCCTTGTTTAAGGCCCACTTGGGCCGCATAGGTTGGATGAATTTCGCCAATGATTCCAATGAGATCTTTTCCGATATACACTTGCGCCGAGCGGCCAGGATGAAAATGGATCGGATCTTTTTGATTGGGTTTAAAGAATACACGCGTCCCATTGATTCCAAGGCGCTCTAAGAGTTCTTCCAGTAACCCCTTAATGGTATAGAAATCAGTAGGAACGCTGTCTTTTAACCATTTGGTTTCCTCTAAAGCACCTGTTAAAACCATCGCTAAGTGTTCTTTGACACCTGACTCACTGCTCAATTGAGAAATCTCGAAAAGATTGACGTTTTTATTGCCTCTCGCTAAGTTCCAAGCAGCGCTTTCGAGAAGTGAAGGCAAAATGGAGGTGCGAATAAAGCGACGTTCTTCGGAAAGCGGAGTTGGCAATTCTAAGGCTTTCCCCGTGGATAAAATGGCATCCTCTTCTTTGGCTAAGGAAACCAAAGTATAAGTAATCGCATCTTGTAAGCCATTTTCATTCAACACTGTTTGCACAAAGCGACGTTGGCGTTGTCTTGGATTGAGTTTTCCCTCGGTCATTTCCATGATGGGAAGCGTTGAAGGCAAGCGATCATAACCGATCATGCGAATGACTTCTTCACTTAAATCTGCCATTCCTTCAAGATCTTGGCGGGTACTTGGCACCTCAACGGTAATTTCTTCCTCTTGTGTCACCGGATGTAACCCTAGGCGCGCCAAGACATCCACGACTTCTTCCAAAGTAAAATCTGTGCCTAAGCGATCATTGATCGCCTTTAAGGTACAAGTAATGGTCCGTTTAATATAGTTGGCCTGGCCAAATTGGACGGTTTGTTCGATATCTTTGGCATCAGCATATTCGATAAGAAGTTGTACGGCGCGATCGAGCGCTTTTTGGGCAGCAAGCGGTTCAATTCCACGCTGATAGCGTACCGAAGCCTCTGTATTTAGGCCTAAGCGGCGCGCGGTATTGCGAATAGATACCGGATCAAAGCTAGCACACTCAATGATTAAACCCGTCGTCGTCTCTTCAATTTTGGAATCATCGCCTCCCATGACCCCACCAATTCCAATGGGACGTCCTTGGGTGGTAATGACAATATCCTCTGGCCAAAGTGGATAGGTCACTCCATCTAAAGCCGTATAGTCGAGGCTTAAGCCATCTTTGACGGTGATTTCTTGAGCAGGCAGGGCCTTGAGATCATAAAAATGCATAGGTTGACCCGTTTCCAACATCACAAGATTGGAAATATCGACCACATTGTTGATGGAATGTACTCCAGCTGCGCGCAAAAGCTCCTTTATCCACTCTGGCGATTCATGAATGGTTACTGAGCCGATGACTTTGCCTAAGAAATGGGGGCATTTTGGCGTATCGGAATGAATTTGTAAAGCCGTTGAAGCCTCTTCTTTTTGAGTGGCAGCTCCTGTGGAATTGGGCAAGGTATACTCTAAGCCTAAAATGGCTGCAATTTCAGCGGCCATATTCCAAGTAGCTTGGCAATCGGCACGGTTTGGTGTCAAAGAAATATCCAATACCACATCATCGAGACCTAAATAGGCCAAAGGATCGTGATTTCCCACCGGCGCATCGTCTGGAAGAATTTCGATGCCATCAATTTGATCTTGGCGCAAAGCGTGTTTATCCACTCCAAGTTCAAAAAGGGCACAAATCATGCCATCGCTTTTTTGTCCACGAATGCTTCCGGATTTAATCTCTCCACCTGGAAGTTTGGCCCCTGGCAAAGCCACAATCACCTTTTGACCCGCTGCGACATTGGGCGCACCACAGACGATTTGTCGAATTTCCTCTCCCGTATCCACACGGGTGACATGCAAATGATCGGAATCCGGATGCTCTTCACAACTCAAGACTTCGCCAATGACCAGATTGGTTCCTTGGGCCATGGGTACAATTTCTTCTACTTCAAATCCTGCATTGGTAATGGCTTGGGCGACCTCCTCCATTGTCCGATCGCCAAGATCCATGTATTGAGATAACCATTTTTTTGAAATTTTCATACATCATGCGGTAGCAAGTACCGAACCCTCCTTTTCTTTACACAAACCAAGTACAAGGGACCTTTTAGTCCATCCGATCAAACAATTCGGTAAACCGTTTGTCGTTGGTATAAAAATGGCGAATGTCATCAATGCCATATTTCAACATCGCAACGCGTTCAATCCCAATTCCAAAAGCAAATCCATTCATCTTTTCTGGATCATAGCCAGCCATCTCAAGGACTTTGGGATTGACTTCTCCAGCGCCTAAAATTTCAATCCAGCCTGTTCCTTTGCAGGTAGAACATCCTTTTCCGCCACACATATGACAAGAAACATCCACTTCTACACTTGGCTCCGTGAAGGGAAAAAAGGAGGGGCGAAAGCGCACTTCTCGATCTTCGCCAAACATTTTGCGGGCAAAGAATTCCAAGGTTCCTTTTAAATCAGACAATGGCACGTGTTCTCCAATAACCAATCCTTCCATTTGCATGAATTGATGAGAATGGGTCGCATCGTCATCATCACGACGATACACTTTGCCAGGGCAGACCACTTTAATGGGATTGGGTGCTTGTTCTTCTAAAACCTTCATTTGAATGGCAGTCGTATGGGTTCGCAATAAGTGTTCGCTATCGAGATACAAAGAATCCTGCATATCGCGAGCAGGATGATCCTTTGGAATGTTGGCGCGCTCAAAGCAATACAAGTCTTCAACCACTTCATCTCCTTCGATGACTTGATAGCCTAGACCGATGAAGAGATCTTCTAATTCTTGTTCAATCAGATGTAAAGGATTGAGATTGCCATAAGCAGGTTTGCGCCCTGGTAGTGTTAAATCAATGGTTTCCCGAGCGAGTTTGGCTTCTAAAGCTGCTTTTTCAAGTTCGACTTTTTTGGCTTCAAATAAATCCAACGCTTTGGTTTTGAGCGCATTGACCGCTTGGCCAAAGGCTTTTTTCTCCTCTTTTGGCACTTGCTTCATTTGTTTCATTAAATCAGCAATTTTGCCTTTTTTCCCTAAATATTCCACGCGTAAATTGTTTAAGTCTTCAAGGGTGGTCACCTCTTGAAATCGTTGTTCAATTTGTGCGTTGAGTTGTTCAAAGTTTGACATATTGCACCTCTTTCTAACCATAAAAAAAGACGAATGCGAAAACGGGATTTCCCGCGGTACCATTTCGCTTCGTCCAAAGACACACTTTATCCTAAAGAGGCCTTAGGAAGCATAAAAGGCCTGATTAGAATCCAATATAACCGTTGGAAACGGGAAGAAGATTCGTAGACTCGAGAATGAATTCGCAAATGCTAGGCCATCTTGTTTCACCATATCCAAGACTCTCTTTAAGCTTAGCTTTTTTGCCACGGTTCCTTCATCGCCTATCGATTTCTTTAGACCATCTTTCTTTAGGAAGATCTATCTTCTTTGTCTTTTCAACAAAGTTTATTCCCATCCTATGCAAACCAAATCCTAAATTCAAGCGAAATTAAAAGTCGAACTTAAAAATAAGAACAAAAGAAGGTTTTTCCTTTTTCGCTCTTCTTTCTTTTGATCTCTTGGTTTTCAAAAAAAAAGAAGAGTTCTCTTCTTTTTTTAAGCTGCTTTTGGACTTGATTCTTCTTTCAAAATAGGAATGGTTTTGTCTTCTTCTTGTTTTTTCAATAAATAGGTTCCCCGCCAAGCAAAGGTTAAAGAGGATACACTCGACAAAATCCAGATGTACCAAGGATGCGATTCACTCAAGAAACCGATCGGATCGATCTCCTCAAAGATCTCTTCAAAAATCTTATCCACAAAGAGATGGTACAAGCCAGAGTGATTGATGAGATCACTCAACGCTAGACCAATGACGATAACCAAAATCCATCCCACCAAATAAGGCCAGCCACGTCGCATTTCGTAAATCCATTTTTGTTTTTCGCCTTCTTTTTTATGGTGATGTTTGCCTAATTTTTTGCGGAAGGTGAGTTGCATCGTTTCAAGCAATCCGATTAAAACCCCGACCACAAATAAAACGGCAAGCAATTGTAAATCTTTTTGCGTCCATTTCATCGTCAAAAAGAACATGACCAAAGAATAAATGGGTACAAGGAAATGATGAAAAAACGAGATTTTCACGTACTCAAAGGCGGACATACAAAGATGGATGACAAGGACAATCAGAATAAGATTGAAAACCATCGACCAAAACATAGGGCTATTCTCCTTTTTTCTCATCCTAACAAATAAGCTAAAAGAAAAATTTTGAAATGCTTAGTCAAAATCTCTTCAGCCCTTCTTTAGTTTCAATTAAACAATTATCTAGTTTTAAAAACTAGATGTATTGACAATTTAAATCATGAAAACTAGTATAATTAATGAATATTACCAATCTAGAAAGGAATCTCGCTATTTGTAAAGTAAAAAAAAAGCCTTTTTAGAAGGCAGGCGAGTAAAAATATATGTTGCATATTGTCAGCGATTCTTCAGCTATGTTGCAAGAAAATACGGCTTCTATTGAGAATTTTCATGTGGCCCCCCTTCACATCATGTATTCCAATCAATCGTATTTAGATGGCACAGAAATCAGTGCTGATCAAATCTTGGAAGTTTGTCGCAGTGGAATTGTGCCAACGACCTCTCAACCTTCCATTGGCGAAAAAATGGACTTGTATGATTCGATCCTTTCCGATCCCACCGCCACCATTTTGGATCTTACGATGGCCGATGGATTGAGTGGAACTTACCAGACAGCTTGCATGGCCAAAGAAAGTTGCATCGATCCAAGCCGCGTCACCATCTACAATACCCAAACACTCGCCGGACCCCATCGCCATTTGGTTCAAATGGCTGATGCTTTACGTCAAGAAAACAAGAGTGTGGAAGAAATTGTGTGCGCTTTACAATCTCGCTCCCAAAAAGATGTTTCCATGGTAGCCGCAAGCGATTGCCTTTATTTGACTCACTCCGGACGAGTTTCAAACTTTGTAGGAAAGGCGGGGGCGCTGATGCGTTTGGTTCCAGTGGTCGGAACCATCCAAGAAGGAACCAAACTTTCCTTATTAAAAGCCAATCGGACAATGAAAAAAGCCATTCAGTTTATGAGCGAAAACTTAGCCAAAAACGGTGTAGATGCCTCTTACTGTATTTATGTGGCCCATGCGGGCGTTCCTGAACTTGGTCACTACGCCCAAGAACTTCTTCACACCCGCTTTCCAGGAGCGAAGATTAGTGTAGAACCCCTCTGCGCTTTGTTTACCATTCATGGTGGACCAGGGGCCGTATCCATTCAAGCCATTCCAGCTTAATTTTGTTTAACATCAAAAGCCTTGTGAGTGAACAAGGCTTTTATTTTTAAAAAAACCAAAAAAGCCTTAGACTAAAACCGTTATTCAAAAAAAATAGAAAGGAAAACAGAATGTTCCAGGGCATCAAAAGACATGAAAATTGAATCCATTCAAAATCAAACCATCAAAGCGCTCGCCAAGTTGTCTTCAAAAAAGCAACGCGACGAGACGGGCCAGTTTTTGGTGGAAGGATGGCATCTTTTACAAGAGGCCCATCAAGCTGGTTGTCTTCAACACATCTACCAATTAGAAGGGTTGCCAACTCTAGAAGGCGTAGAAACAAGTGAATGCACCCAAGCCGTACTCAATAAGCTTTCTAGTCAAAAAAGCAATGCAAAATACATTGGCCTATGCCATAAGCCGATTTTAAAAGCGCCAATTACGGATTTTTCCAAAGTATTGCTTTTAGATCGCCTTCAAGATCCCGGAAATGTAGGAACCTTGATTCGAAGTGCATATTCCTTTGGCCTTGAAGCCATCGTGCTCTCAAGCGATTGTGCAGATCCTTATGGGCCTAAAACCATTCAATCAAGCCAAGGCGCTTTGTTTCATCTGCCCATCTTTATGGAAGCGGATTTGGTAAAAGTCAGTGACGCATTAAAACAACAAGGAATTCCTGTCTTTGGCGCAGCTTTACACCGCCAAGCACTCACTCTTCATGATTTAGAAATTCCAAGTCGCTTTGGCCTCGTGATTGGCAATGAGGGACAAGGCATTTCCCAAGACGTTTTAGCGTCTTGTAGCGAATTTGTTTATATTCAAATGGCCGCTTTTGAATCTCTCAATGCGGCGATTGCGGGAAGCATTTTGATGAACGCCCATTAAGGGCCACGTCCGCGTCCAAAGAAATTTGGTCGTGTATCTGCTCGAATTGCTGGAAACCCCTAAAGCTTGTCGCACCCAAAAGGTGGCGAAAGCAGAAAAAAGCGACAAGATGGTGCACGGTTAAATCCTAAACACTTAAAACAATGGGCAATCAGCAGCCAAGCTTTGAAAAAAAGAAGGTTCAACGACTATTCCATAAGGAAGTAGGAATGAAGCCATTCCGAAGCGGGCAGCCCTTAGCGCGTCAAGGCGAAGGTGAAGAGATAGTCTATACTTATTTGAGAAAATAAGACGTTTGAAAAAACGGCACAAGGTTTGCGCCCTTGTGAAAGAGCCCATTGGGCTTAGGTATGCTTTCCAATTTCCAAAAGTGTTTCTTTAAACAAAAAAAAAGGAAGAAAGCCAAGCTTTCTTCCTTTCTCTTTTATTGATGGCGACCTAAACGATCGTTGGTATAAATATTGTTGTTTCGATCTGGACCAACTGAAACCATCGAAACGGGAACACCGACAAATTCTTCGATAAATTGAATATAATTTTTCGCATTCTCTGGAAGATCTTCATAAGTTTGAATCGAGGTAATATCCTCTTTCCAACCTGGAAGCACTGCATAAATGGGTTTGGCTTTGGCTACATCTTCAGGATCGGAAGGAATATAGGTGATCTTTTCTCCATCGAGTTCATATCCCGTACAGACTTTGATTTCATCGAGATCATCTAAAACATCCAATTTAGTGAGCACGATATCCGTTAGCCCATTTAACATATGGGCGTGCTTGATGACCACTAAATCTAGCCATCCACATCGTCTTGGACGGCCGGTGGTTGCTCCAAATTCATGCCCTTTATTTTGGAGCCATTGTCCATTTTCATCAAAGAGTTCTGTTACAAAAGGTCCCTCACCCACGCGCGTCGAGTAGGCTTTTACCACCCCGATCACTTGATCGAGTTTAGAAGGCGCTACGCCCGTACCGACAGTCACGCCTGCTGAAGTCGGCGAAGAAGAGGTTACGTAGGGATAAGTTCCATAGTTGATATCCAACATCGCCGCTTGAGCCCCTTCAAAAAGAACTTCTTTGCCCGCATCAATCGCCTCATTGACCAAATGTGTGCTTTCTACCAACATGGGGACGATTTGATCATGAATGGCTTCTAAGTCCTTTTCGATTTGAGTATAGTCAATAGGTTTGGCTTGATAGACGCTTTCAAACAATTCATTTTTACGCTCTATATTCTCCTTTAAACGCTTTTTAAAGTGCTCAAAATCTTTGAATTCATGGTAGCGAATCCCTTTACGAGCATATTTATCTTGATAACAGGGTCCAATGCCACGCTTGGTCGTGCCAATTTTTGTAGAGGCTGCCGCTTCTTCGAGCTCATCTTGGTAACAATGATAGGGAAGAAGCATCTGGGCACGATCGGAAATGCGAATATGATCAGTGGATAAGCCCCCCGCTTTTAGTGTTTCCATTTCTTTTAACAAAACAAAAGGATTGCACACAACTCCTGGTCCAATGATGCACTCGGCTTCTTCACGAAGGACTCCGCTTGGCAATAAGTGCAAGATATGTTTATTGCCATTGACAATGACGGTATGCCCCGCATTGTCCCCTCCTTGAAAGCGAACCACCATATCGGCCTGATCCGCTAGCACATCCACAATTTTTCCTTTTCCCTCGTCTCCCCATTGGGTTCCGACTACAACTTTGGCACTCATCTCTCTACACTCGCAATCATCCTTCAAAATCTCACGCAAAAAAGAAAGCCTTTTAAAAGGCCTGTCTATACTGAGTTTCAACGAATGTGAAGCGGTTGCGCTTCTTTTCTTGCTAGCCCCCTTTGTGCGAGCTTTCCTTTCCTAATTTAGGCACTTGTCTAAGCAAGCTGCTAGCAAGTTGAGGATTCCATAATCCCTATCAAAGTATAGGGGGCAAATGCGTAAAATTAAAGACAAGCGATAGCTAAGAAAAAAAGAAAGCATCGAGAAAGGGAAGAAAAGCGCTTTTTCTTCTCGCATTTTTAAGTCTTGAAAAGGTTTAAGAAGGGATTCTAAAATTTCTAAGCGAAAGTAAGATTCTTATTAGAAATAAAAGGGATTTAAGTATTTAAAATACCAAATTAAATCGTTCGCAAACGAATGCACTATTTCTTATCTATGGCCCATTTAACCTCTTTTGGGATAAGAAATATTGGATATTTTGAGTATAAAGTTCAAAAAATAGGCATCATTTTCTATTCTTGATCTTGATCTTTTCAGCTTGCTTTTTGAGAGACTCACCAAATTTTTGACCAAGAAATAAAAATGAAGATGAAAATTTCTTTCAAAATTGTCTATACATATTAATTTTTTCCTCTATTCATATATCCATGAGCCGTTTTAATCCTTTCTTGTTGAATTTATTCTTTTTGAATATTTTAAAATCATTGTTTTCAATTGATGATCATTTTTGTGATGATCATTTTTGAAGCTCGAAATCGGTTCTTCGAATAAAGAAATCGCTTAAAGTTCGCAAACTTTTCATTCTTTTCATTCCAAAAGTCATTTTTTACAATAAATCCGTAAGATGATGGGTAGCCTACCCATTTTCCACATCCGAGCGCTTTCTTTGAAACGCTTTGCCTTGGGCTTTGGTCACCTTCCAATTTCTTACTTCTAAACGCTTTATAAAACTCTTTCAGGTATCTAGGTTCTCTTTTTTATCGCTTTAAGCGAATACAAAAAGGGGATTGCCAGCTTCTCCTTCTGGTAATCCCTTTTTTTATTGAAAGAATTGGATTTTAGAAAAAGTCATGGGGAAAAATGAAATATTTTCTTTTCTTTTTTTTAGTCTTCTTCCTTTTGAAAAAAAAGCGTAACGGGAAGGTTACGCTTTCAGATCTTTGTTTTCTTCGCTGTTGGCTTGTTCATCTTCTTGGGGAGGGACGATTTGGCGTAAGCGTTGCAAGAAATCAGCCGCTAAGTGTTCAGCAAGCTGTCGTTCTTCTTGATCAGAGAAAAGAAATTCCTCGCTTAGATCTACTGCTTCTTGATTTCCTATTGCCTGAGGGCTTTCTAAAGAAGAAGAATTAGAAACTTCTGACTCCTCTTTTACAGAGTCTGATGTTTCTTGAGTCTTACTGGGAGCATTTTTTAAGCCATAGGGACCAAAGGAAGAACTATCCTCTAAACTGGTCTCCTCAATGACTTCCGCTTTTGGTTTTTCCTTTTGGGTAGGACGCAAAGGCTGCGTAGGAAGAGTTGTTTCTTGAATGGCTTTTCCAATCCATTTTTCCCACATCTCAAGAGCTTGTTTTTGACGATTCTCTTGTAAGCGTTGAGCAATTTCATGAACTTGATCTGGCGAGTCCTCATCAGAAGAATTCAATGAAAATTGGTCCAAGGATTCCTGTCCTTGATTTTTCTTGACACGACGCAAGGATTTTTGGGAGGAATCGCTTTCCTTAGAATCCAAAGTAGGAATATCTAAGGAGGAATCCTCTTTATTTTGAAGAATTTCAGGCAAAACAATGCCTTGAAGGGTAAATGTCTTCAATCCTTCTTGTTCTAATTTTTCATCGGCTTCTTGAGCATTCAAAGCTTTTGGCAATGGATGAGAAGCCTCTACGGATTCTTCAGAGATTGAATTTTCTGGGAAAGAATTTTCATTCTTCAAAGCTTGCTTGGTGCTTTGTTCTTTTGAAGTTTCTTCTTGGTTTACAATCTTTTGGGCTTCTTCAACAAGAGCTTGATGCCGCTCTTGTTGACTCGATTGCGTTTTTAAGGCTTGTTCTTGCGCCGCTTGAGCGGCGAGGCGTTTTTCACGCTGAACTAAGGCTTCTGCTTGAGGCTTAGAGGGAATGACAGGGGATTCTTGCTTCTTTCGTTTGAAAAGTCGTTGAGTCAATCCACGATTCTTTGCTTGAGAAGAGTCTGGAATAGAGTCCTCTTTTAAGCGCTGGTTGCGTTTTTTAAGGGCTTCCGCCTGAGGAGGCGTATCGCTTTGGGATACAGTCTTTTGTTTGGCTTCACGTTGCTTAATAGCCTGCGCTTGAGGAGCAGCGGAAGGGAGCGCAATGGATTGGGTCTTGGAAGACTTTTCCACAGGCTTTATTTTTTTTGGAGGAGAAGTTCTATGAAGATAGCGTCGATAGGCCCAAGGTCCTGCCAATAAGATAAGGGCACATACTAGACCAAGAACACTCAAAAGCCACCCCAATTTTAAGCCAGGAGGTTCATACACCAACTCAATGGCGTTTTCTCCTGGTGGCACTTCAAGCGCTAAAAAAGCGTTGTTCCAATTTTGAAGATCGACGGATTGACCATTTAAAGTGGCAGTCCAGCCTTTATCATAGGGAATGGTAAAAACCATTGTTTCCGCCTCTGAGGCGACATAAGAGCCTTGAATGTGCGTGCTGTTGGCAATGACCTGGTTTTTCAATCCATGATCTTGAAAATATTGAGCCGCTGCAGCAGTGGTTTCCGGATTGAGAGAAGCGGCTTGTAAATACACCGTTTGATCCGTTCGATCGTCTTCTGCTTCAAAGGTAATTTCAATGACATCACTGTAAAAAACGGTCCCTAAGTAGACAATATTGCCCTCGTATTTGTTTTCTTCGAGAATTTCGCCATTTTTTGTCAAGGTGAAATTGCGGGTTCCACCCGCATTTCCATATAAGTACACATAGCGAGCTTCAAAGGGATCCAAGCGAAAGGTGTTGTTATCCCCTGCTTTGATATTATGCAAAACAAATTGATCGGTCTGGGTAAATTCAAAATCGCTGTCGCCTGTCATCGTGGCGGAAAGCGGCAAAATTTCAAAAGCATCCGCATAGAGATTGTTGAGGTTTTCAAATTTATTGACGCTATTAAAAAGAGCCTCTTTATTTTGGACGCAAATGCCAAGCGGAATTTCATAAGGAGAGGACCAGATCCTAAGATCTTCGTATTGAGCACTTTGGACAAAAGGTTCAGGTAGAGTCTCTTTGTCATCGGCAATGATGTTGCGAATGCCTAAAAAAAGGGAACTAATCGGCGTATGGCCAAAAAAACGATAATAGTTTTCGCCACTCGCAAAGCCAATCTTGCCTAAAAGACTAGCAGTATCTGGATTGATCACGGAGTTGAAGGCAGACATTCCATTGAGTCCATAAAGCAAAGGGGCATTGACAATTTCACTACAGATGATCTCTGAACGATAGCTTGGAACAAAGTTAGCCGCTTCAATGTATTTGGCCATCTCAGTAAAGGAATCATCCAATGAGCCAGGGGCCAACATGACCAACCCTGCCGTACTTTCTAAAATCAGAATCCAACTCAAGATTTTACGACGGTGGGCTAAAGCGGCTAACAAGTAGAGCAAGCAAACCGCTGCGAGTAAAAAGCCCAGCCACATATGGTCTAAATCAGTCCAAGTGGGAACCACAATGAAATAGAAGGCGGAAAGAAAGCCAAGGATTCCCATTTTCCAATACTGATTTTTTTGAAGATGCATAAAACCTTGTTGAAGCATAATTGTCGCCAACAAAGCGATTAAAAATCCATAGCGGTTAGGCACTTGGCGTTGCAAATAAAAGCCGTGGAAAATGTAGTTTAAAGTGCTCACTTGCGTGGAGATTAAATACAATCCACAAAGAAAAGGCAACCCAATGCGTTCTCGTTTGGGCAATTCGTTGTTGCTGATAAACAACAAGCTTCCAAAGATCACCGCCGTTCCCATATACAAATTGATAGTGCCGCGGTTGTGGGTGATGCGGATGACTTCAGCATCGGGCAATAGCCGCGAGAAGAAGTATTTCAAATCGTTAAAAATCTCAAATTCCGGCGGATTCATGCGAGAGGTATTGTCCAAAAGCATGCCTTGAATCACTGGAACCAAAATAAAGCTTGCGATCAAGACCGCACAAAGTGAACACAGACCAAACCAAATAAATCGCCGTAGACCGCGACGATTAAATTCCATTTCCATGACGACATAGTAAAGAGCTAGAAAAATACAAATAATTGCTCCCATATAAAAGTTGGTTAAAATACCCCATGTTAAGGCCAACAAATACACCAGTCGACCACGCCTTGTTCCAATGCGTTCTAGGCCATAGAGCATCAAAGGCACCATGGCAATGGAATCCATCCACATGAAGTTGACCGCATATCCTAAGAAGTAAAAGCTAAAGCCATAACAAATTGCGCAAGCTGCATTTAAAAAGGAGCGTGTGCGCCGATCTTTGCTTCCCAAATACCAAGCCATAATCATCACGACCAAGATATTTTTCAAAATGATAATGAGATTGGCGGCGGCCGGAATTTGGGACTTCTCAAACAATAGGACTAAAAATGTAAACGGACTAAATAAGTAATAGGCGATCGTTAAATAAAAATTGCTCCCTAAAGCTCCATGAAAGGAGTAGAGCACACTGCCATTTTCCTTAAAAATGGACCAAAATTCCGATAGAAATGGCATATATTGGGCATACCCATCGTTTGTGCACAGGGAGTTGGCTCCAAAAGGAGCCAAGGGAACGACTAAGGCCACCACGATCCAAATCAGAGACACAAGTGCTCCAGCCATCGCTGCCGCTTTCCACTTGGGATTTTTGATCTTGGCAAATGGCCAGGCCATCCAACCATCCACCATTCTCACCCAGCGCATGAGCGTGTTCAGCGCCTGCTTCATGAATTTCACCTTCTTTCTTGCGCCACAGCACATCAAACGTTGAACTTCACAACAAAGAAAGTTGCCCTGTGGAACATATCAAATTCATTGTAGCTTATCCTTTTTGGCTTATTTGATTTCGAGCCAAAGTGTTCCGCAACTTTTTCTTTTTTTTCAAGGTCAAGCGAAAGGAAAAATCCAAAAAGATGTCCCAAAAATGGAAATAATTTAAGCTATTTAAAAAAGGACTCTATCCATTCGATAAAGTCCTCAAAGCGTCACCTAGCAAGGAATGGATACATCCACCCATTCTCCTTCTTGAGTGGGTCTTGCCACGGGAATTAAAACCAGCGGATGACCCAAGGGATTAGAATCGGAAATAAGAAGAACTTCAGTAGGATTTAAAAAATGAAAAGGGCTATCTTGAGAAGGTGTATTTTCGATTTCAAATAAAAGGGGATAGGAAGCGGACAACAAGGAAAAAATGGCTTCTAAATTTTTTGATCCTTGGCCATAGTAAATTTCTTCTAAAGCTCTACAATTTCCCAACATCGCTTCTCCATTTTCTACCTTTTCAAACGTCCAATTGGTTAAATCCAAAGAAAGAAGGGAACTACACTTCTCAAAAAGATGGCTCATATCGTCTACTTGAGTCGTATTCCACTTCGCCACATCTATTTCTTCTAAAGCCGCACAGTTTTCAAAGGCATAGCTTAAATTGGTTACATTAGAGGTATTCCATCTCTCCATGTTGACACTTTGAAGAGTTTTACATCCTTTAAACAAAGCACGCATCCAATCCACCCGTGAAGTATCCCAATGAGAAAGATCAAGCGTTTTTAAAGAAGTGCATCCTTCAAAAACACTTCCCATACTCATCACTTGCGAAGTATCCCAACCAGAAAGATCAAGGTTTTCCAGAGCTTCACATCCTTCGAAAAGGCCGCTAAGAATTTGAAAAGAGTGTGTATTCCAAGTAGAAATTTTAAGATGTTTTAACTGTTGGCATCCCTTAAATAGTCCACATACGCTCTTTACTTGTCCCATTTCCCACATCGAAAGATCCAAATGGACAAGAGAAGAACAATCCAAAAACATAAATTCGGCACTGTACATTTCTTGCGTATTCCATCCCGAAAGATCCACCTTTTCAAGGTGAAATAGCCCCGCAAACGCTCGATCGCAAGCGCCTTGAATGACAAAAGGTGCTTTTCCATTGATTTCTCGAATGAAAGAAGCGTAGGGCCGCCAAGGCCAAGCATAAGGGGAATGGTCAACCTTCAATTGTCCGGCTTCAATGGTTAAAACCCCTTGTTCATCAAGACTCCATAGGGAAGTGCCTATCTTTCCTTGTGCTAAAATCATCATCTTTTCCTTTCCAAAGGCTCTATCCTCTTTCGAAAAGAGCCTAGAGCTAAAAATTTGGGAGTTTGTGATTCCTTTTTAGAAAAAATCTCTTATCTAAAAAAACAAAGGTGGAAGCACTTTCTTTTAAAAAAGGCAAATTAATTCTCCTTATTTGGCATAAACTCTTTAAAAATGGTCATAAACGTCAAAAACAGGTGGACTTCTTTTGTTTAAAATAAGATCTACCTTTCGTTGAATTGATTCGGTATTCTATTTAAAAGGTAGGCATTTGTGGGCCTTAGAGGAGTGAAGAAAAATTTTGGCCCTCGCTTTTCAAAAACTCATGGAAATTTTTTTCTTTAAAATTTACAATCCTCTTTGGCCATCCAAACTTGGATTTAGGAAGGAAAAAAATGACGTTTAAGTCCTCTCAAACCGCACAACCCGATTTAGGCACGGCTCCTATTGGTCCTCTCTTGGTGAAGCTCGCTTTGCCCTGCATTGTCGCCCAAGTCATCAATGTTCTTTATAACATTGTGGATCGAATGTACATTGGCCATATTACGGGAACAGGCACCCTAGCCTTAACTGGAGTAGGGGTAACGATGCCACTGATTACGGCCATCACCGCCTTTTCCGCTTTAGTATGTATGGGATCGGCTCCAAGAGCTTCTATTTTTTTAGGCCGTCAAGACAAAGAGATGGCAGAAAAAATTTTATCGGCTTCTGCTTGTTTGTTGGTCTTCACGGCTGTTGTTTTGACCCTTGTGATTGAGTGGTTTGGTCCCACGCTTTTAACTTGGTTTGGGGCCAGTGAAGCTACTTTGCCCTACGCTTGGGACTACATTCGAATTTATGGGCTAGGTACTCTCTTTGTCCAAATTTCGATTGGTTTAAACGCCTTTATCAACAGCCAAGGATATTCCTCTTGGGGAATGGGAACAGTCTTAGTTGGAGCGATTTCCAACATCATTTTGGATCCCATTTTTATCTTTGGATTTCAAATGGGAGTGCAAGGCGCAGCCATCGCTACGATTCTCTCTCAAGGGGTTTCGGCTTTGTTTGTGTTGTGGTTTTTGTCCTCGAAATACTCCTATTTGCATCTAAAAAGAAAGGAATTTCGCTTAAATTTTAAAATTCTAGGCCCTTGCTTAGCGCTTGGCTTTTCTCCTTTTATCATGCAAATCACAGACAGCTTATTGATCATGAGCTTTAATTCTTCTCTTTTGGCCTATGGTGGAGATTTAGCCGTAGGTTCGATGACCATTTTAAATTCCGTCAACCAATTTGCTATGCTTCCTCTAATGGGCCTGGCTCAAGGGGCACAACCCATTTTGTCTTATAACCTTGGGGCCATAAAACTTGATCGAATCGTAAAGACCTTCAAGATGCTTCTCATTTCTTGTGTGGTCTACGCTTGGATCTTTTGGGGAGCTTGTCAATTGGCTCCTCAATTCTTTGCTCATATCTTTACCTCGAGTCCTGAATTGATTGACTATACCAGTTGGAGTTTGCGTCTTTTTATCTTCGGATGTGGCTTTTTGGGAATCCAAGTGGCTTGCCAGCAAACCTTTGTAGCGCTAGGCAATGCGAAGACATCGGTGTTTCTGGCTTTCTTGCGAAAAATCTTTTTGTTGATTCCATTTATTTATCTCTTTCCCTTATTCTTTGAAAATAAGGTCATGGCCATTTTTTTAGCCGAACCCGTGGCGGATATACTTTCTGGAACAACATCGGGCATTTTGTTTTATCGCTATATGAAGCGCCTGCCCCAACTGGTCAAAGAGAAGCCTACCTTGTCGTAAGCCAAAGAAAATTTGGGCCAAGCGTTCATTTCAACGATGGTTAAAAGCACAATTTTCGCAAAACTTTTTGAGTATTTTTTATATCAAAAGAAAGGAATGATATTTTGGCTTTTACTTTATCCACTTCTAAAAAACAGCCGGATTTGGGTACGGCACCCATTGGAGGCCTGTTGCTTAAACTAGGAATTCCTTCCATTGTGGCCCAGCTTACTCACATTGCCTACAACATGGTTGACCGTATGTATGTGGGTCATATTCAGGGCTATGGAGATGTGGCTTTAACTGGATTAGGTATTGCATTGCCTGTGATCATGCTTATCTCGGCCTTTTCGGCTTTGGTGTGTATGGGGGCTGCTTCAAGAGCGGCCATTTATATGGGCCGTCAAGATAAAAAAATGGCTGAGAAGATTTTATCCAATGTCACCGCCCTCATCTTTTATTTGGCTCTTATTTTAACCCTGATTCTTGAACTTTTTGGACCTACCATTTTAACGTGGTTTGGTGCCAGTGCCCAAACGCTTCCCTACGCTTGGGAATACACCCGTATTATGGGCTTAGGAACCATCTTTGCCTTGCTTGCTTTAGGCTTGAGTGCTTTTATTACCTCACAAGGATTTGCCTTGTGGGGATTGATTGCCATTTCCATTGGGGCTGTAGCCAATATCTTTTTGGATCCATTGTTTATCTTTACCTTTAATATGGGAGTAGCGGGGGCTGCTTGGTCTACTGTCATTGCCGAGGCTCTTTCTGGACTCTTTGTGTTATGGTTTTTGATTTCCAAGTTTTCGTATTTGCACATCCAAAAAGCCGATCTTAAATTGGATTGGTCGGTTCTTGGACCATGCTTGTTGTTGGGCTTTTCCCCTTTCCTTATGCAAGTTACAGAAAGTGCTGTCATGGTTTGCTTCAACTCTTCTTTATTAAAGTATGGAGGGGATTTAGCAGTGGGAGCGATGACGATTGTATCCTCCATTAACCAATTCATCCTTTTGCCCTTACAAGGAATAACTTTAGGGGCCCAACCCATCTTGTCCTATAACTTTGGAGCGGGTAACAAAGAACGTGTAGATAAAACCTTTCGGTTATTGCTCATTAGTTCTTTGGGATATGTCATTTTAGCTTGGCTTGTTATTCATTTTACTCCTGAACTTTTGGTGATGCCCTTTACCAATTCGCCTGAACTCATTGAATATACTTCTTGGGCGATGCGGATTTATCTCATGGGATGTATTTTTGTGGGAATTCATGTTCCTTGCCAAAACACTTTCGTGGCGCTCGGTGATTCTAAGGACTCTATCTTTGTTGCTTTTTTTCGCAAGATTGTCGTCTTAATTCCTTTAATCTATATTTTGCCACTGTTCTTTTCCGATAAAGTGGCAGCGGTTTTTGGAGCCGAACCCATTGCGAATGTTGTAGGTGGACTTGTTTCGGGATTCCTCTTCTATCGCTATCACAAAACAAAATTTCCTCTTCTCATTGAAGAAAACAAAAAGGCGATCGCAGATAAATCTGACTATCTTCCTGCGGATTTAGACTAAAAAAAGGTGTGAACTCAAGAACTTCTTGAATTCACGCCTTTTTTCTTGGAAAAGTCTCAAAAAGGAGGAGCCTTTTAAGGAACTAAGTGGGTTATCATCCATTCGATTCCAAGAACTAAGCGTTTGGTTGGCTCTTGAAAGTGATTGCCAGGATGAATTTGACAAATGGTCTTTACTCCTTTTTGAGCTAGGCTTTGTTCTATGGCTTCAAGCGTAGGTTTTAAAGAAGATAATCGGGCATTTTGAGAGGTCCATTCGCTTTCACTGGTGGAAAAATAGACACAAATTGGTAAGTGAAGGGGAAAATGGTCTAGAAACCACGTTTGAAAATCAGGATACCAAAACGATCCCGATACCGCACATACCCCCTCCAATTGCTCCCACTCGCAAAGCGCCCATAAGCTAAAAAGTCCCGCCAACGAATAGCCAGCCATCGTTTGAACACCACTAAAGGAAGAAAGATGATTTTGAATGGCAGGAAGAATGTCGTTTAAAAAGATCTTTAAAAAGCGAGAGGCTTCTCCTTGGCAGCGCAAATATTTAGGAAAATTGGAGGGCGTATTCCAAGGCGCTAAAAGCGTATTCCATTGCGTTGAGGAAATACCAATACAAGCCAAGGAAAACGCTGGAAGGGACTTTTCTTGTAACAAAGAAAGAAGTTCTGGGTCCATTTGATGAGCCAACAAATACACAATGGGAGCCTTTGGAACATTGCAATCGTAAAGTTGAATGGGAAATCCGGCTACGCTAAAGTCTTGAAAAGTCCAAGAAGAAAAAAAAGAGAGATTATTGGTCATAAATTTTTCTTAAGTGGTTAGAATCGCTTTCTTCTTTATTGTGAGGGCTTGACTGCCTCTCTGGGAAATTTTTGCTTGACAAAAAAATACTCTCCTCTTCTTGTTGTTCTTTCCAGCTTCATTGAAACTACACAATCACTGGGAGAATATCGCCCTATTCCTTAAACGTATGGTTAGAAAAATCTTTTCTTAGCTCTTGTGGCTAAGAACTGAACGGCACTTGCCTAGAAAAGTAGACTTATTTTCTTAAACTTTCTTTTTAAAGGTATGGAGCCAATGTCTATCTCTAGGAAAAGAGGTCTATTTTCCCTAAAAATAAATTATATCTGAAGAGAAATTGCTATAAATTTAAGCCAAAAAGAGAAAATCATCTTGGTCCATGTCTTTCAACCCAAAAGTTATCTTGAAGACCGACTATATAATTTTTTTATATAGAAAACTAAAAAATAAATAAGATATTTTTTACTATTAGATCATAGAGAAAACGAAAATAGGATACGCTTGTGACTTTTTAAAGAGGACAAAGATATCTGTATCCTATAAGAGCAATTGATAGAGTAAGCTTTAAACCTAGAATTAGGTAAAATCGCATCTTGATAAAAGGGATACGAAAGTGTAAAAAAGTGGCTAAAATAAAGGCTTTCAGCAGATTGGGATGGTCTGCCGAAAGCCTTTTTTTATGTCCTAGTTTTGAAAAGTAGCCGATATGACCGTTTAAACCCACTACAAGGTTAAGACAAAAAGGTTACAGTCCATCCTTGGAGATGAACTTTTTCCATCTTCTCGGGATATCCTTTAGAGGTCTATCTATACTCTTGCTCAATATGTTCTTGGGTGTATTTTTTATACTTCGCAGGATTATCATTTAAGGGATCGTTTGCATCAATGAAATCATTTTTTCTGCACTATTCATAATTGCCCGTGTCACCACACAATTCATGATGGTATCGTCCGTAAAAAAAGCAGTTATGATCGAAAAATTTTGTCACTTGTACGTAGGCCGAGCCGACAATTGCTCCTATTATTTGCCCCTGCCTCGTTTCTTCATATCTTTTCTGATTGCTTCCATCGGTTCTTGCGATACAGCACCAGTCGTTCGGAAATAGGCTACCGTTTCGGCTATTGCTTCATAGTTCAATCTTGTGCCTAGGCCATCCGGAACATAGTCTACGGCTCTGTCAGCGGAAATACCAAAGCGAGAAGCCGTATGCACCGCATCGATATTTGCACCGAGAAAAATAAATTCCCAGCCGTATTTTGTTTTTTCATGCTCAATCATTTTCTTGACTTTAGAGGCAGAATACTCGTGGCTGGAATTTTCTTCACCGTCTGTAATGATAACAAACATCACCTTTTCGGCACGGAAATCCTCTGCCGTATTTTTTTGAACAGCGACAATCTTATTGATTGTCGTGCCGATGGCATCCAGCAAAGCTGTATAACCGCCGACGAAATATTCCTTTTCTGTCATAGGACTTACAGCGCGGATATCAATGCGGTCATGGAGAAGGGTATAATGGTTATCGAACAGCACCGTGGTAAGATGGCACTCACCGCCTACGGCTTTCTGCTTTTCGAGCATAGAGTTGAAGCCGCCGATCGTATCGTTTTCCAAACCGGCCATAGAGCCGCTTTTATCAAGGATGAATACGAGTTCTGTAGAATTATTCTTCATCATAAAAGACCTCCTGTTTTGCGTTTGATGATATCTGTATATCGCAAACAGCAGGTCATCTGGTCGCTTCGGAAGCGACAAATTTATCCTCCGAGTAGCGGCTGATCGTATTTGAACAAAACCTCGTTAATATCGAATATATTGTACTTGCCATTGACAATGAAATATTCCACGATTACATCAAATTTACTAGCGTGGGAGAGCGCATAGCCAGCTCGCTCTAGTAAATCATCTGTCTCATCTAGGGTCAGTTCCAAGGCAATAGCAAGCGCCAAAATCGTCTTTTTTTTCGGTGTATATCCTTTTACGGAGCGTATTTTTGAGAATAGCTTACGATCGATATTCGCTTTTTTATAAACTTCCACATCCGTCTTGCCTTTGCTATCTATAAAACGAAACAGCCTGTCCGAAAACGGCTCGTCCAAGTCTGCTATTAAATTGTCCAAGGACTGTTGATGGGACACACTTGCCCTTATCGAATGGGTCAAGAAATCCGGGAGATTGGCTCGGGCAATCGATGCTTTTTCGATATCCAAAAGTCTGGTGCGACCGAGGGAGTGGGTATCTACATAATGCTGGTCAATATAGCTTTCAACTTCGCCCATCAGTTTTTCGCTGAGGATAAAGGCACTTTTATCAAAGACGGTTAAATATACATCCATATCATGTTCGGCAAGAAAATCCATGATGGCGGTTGTTGCTTCACATAGAGCCTCATCTTTTGGGTAGCCGTAAATACCACTTGAGATGAGCGGAAAAGCAATGCTTTCACATTTGTTTTCCAAGGCAAGTGACAGCGCTTTTGTGTAAGCAGAGCGAAGCAAGGCGGCGCATTTCTCTTTGTTTTTACCGTTATAAATGGGACCTGCCGCATGAATTATATATTTGGCGAACAGATTAAAACCCGGTGTGATTGCCGCTTCGCCTGTTTTAATTGGTGCCACTTTGTCACAGGCTTTTTGCAGCCTTTGGGCTCCCGCCGCATTGAAAATCGCTCCGCACACACCACCACCCATCTGCAAGTGTGTATTGGCGGCATTGACAATCGCATCAACTTTCATTTTTGTGATGTCCTGACGGATTATGGTAAATGGTATAGGTCATGCCTCCTCTCTGTATCAATAGATCCGCTTGAAAAACTCCTTTTTAAATTCCTGCTCGTGCTATTTCATTTTCGTTACCAATTCAGACTAATCAGATACATCTCTAGGAATTTTCAAAACAGTTTGGCACTACTAATAGTATCATGCAGCATAACACTCAATTCGTAACTCGAGTGGCGATTCATCCTTAGTTTCAAATTGTCAGAGTCTTTTGCTTCTAGGTAGAGCCTTGGCTTCAAAGCGAAACCGATACATCAGCACTTGTACTGGCCGATCCAGCAGTTTGTATTTGGCCTTTGCGTTTATTCTCTCTTCCCTATGTTGATAAAATCGGGAGAGATTAAATCTATATTCTAGGTAAAGAGCCGCTCGATTCCCTTGCAGCCTTTTCATAGGATGATATAAAACATCCCCTATCTGGGAATTGACCTATTTCTTTCACAGCGCATTATGATCGGTGATTTTGGGTCCGTGGAGTGACTTTCGTATTTCTACCACAATACTGGGTTACCTATGGATTTAAAGGGGAGAAAAAGAAAAAGCTCAAGAATTGATTCTTGAGCTTTTTCTTTTAGAAAAGAATAAAAAATATTTAATAAGAACCTATGATGATCAATAATAATAATTCTGACCATAGGTTCGAAAATATCAAATTGGCAGGGGTAGCAGGATTTGAACCCACATTAACGGTTTTGGAGACCGTTGCTCTACCCTTGAACTATACCCCTATCTTTTAACCGCATTCCTTGAAGGCCTTTTTATCTTATCAAGATTTTATAAGAGGTGCAAGTTTCTCTTAAAAGAATTTGAATCCTTTTTTCCTCTTTCTTCTCAAGAGAGAATGTATACACTAAGAAGAGATTTTAATAGAAAGGAGGTTGAACAAAAGAGGAACTCTTTTGTTCTCTCAAATATGGTTTCTGTTGCCAAACGAATGGAGTTTTTACAGCTCTCGGTCTTTAATGAACTCAATGCAGAAAAGGCACGCTTTGAAAAGGAAACAGGTCGGAAGGTTCTTGACTTTACCCTTGGCTCTCCAGATATTCCTCCAGCGCCCGCGGTAATTCAAACGCTGAGCACTCAAGCCAAAGATCCACTCAACTACCGCTATGCGATTCAACCCTTGCCTTTACTCGTTCAGGCCATTCAAAATTGGTACCAAAAGCGCTATCAAGTTTCCTTAAGAGAGGAAGAAATTTGTCTACTTCAAGGCTCCCAAGAAGCTCTTGTCAACTTACCTCTTCTTTACTGCAATCCGCATGACATCATTCTCATTCCCGATCCCTATTATCCAGCTTATGTTGATGCGCCCCGCATAGCTGAAGCCGATCTTTGGTTTATGCCTTTAAAAGCGGAAAACAATTACCTCATTGATCTTGATGCTATTCCTAAAGAGGTATGCGATAAGGCGCGAATGATGATCGTTTGTTATCCCAACAACCCCACTGGAGCCACGGCTCCCGATTGGTTTATCGAAAAGCTCATTGCTTTTGCCAAAAAACACGATATTCTCGTGGTTTTTGACAATGCCTATGGCGATTTGGTGTTTGAAGGACCCTTGGGAAAAAGCTTTTTGTCTTTTCCTGGTGCCAAAGAAGTAGGGGTAGAGCTCAACTCGTTTTCCAAATCATATGGCATGGCAGGAGCTCGTCTAGGCATTCTTTGTGGCAATCCAGAAGTCATTGCCCAATACAAAAAACTCAAATCCAACATGGACTATGGAGTATTCTTACCTGTTCAATATGCTGGCATTACAGCTCTTGAAACTGGACAAAGTGTCGTAGAAGAAACGCGCGAAACCTATCAAATTCGTCGCTCACTCATTCAAAAGGAGTTTGGGATGGCGGGATGGGATTTGCCATTGCCAGCTGGAACGATGTTTATTTGGGCTCCTATTCCCGATCGCTATGAGAGTTCAATGGAGTTTGCTAAATCGTTGCTTCGCCAGACAGGCATTCTTGTCACTCCTGGCAGTGCGTTTGGGAAGATGGGGGAGCGTTATGTGCGTTTAGCCTTGGTGGTATCGAGTTATACCATTCGTCAAGCAGCAAAACGTTTAGTCGAAACAGAATTTTTCAATTTTTCTGAATAAGTACGAAAAAAGCGGTGACTTTGATGAACACCGCTTTTTTTATTAAAGTGATAACTAAGCTTTTTGGTTTTGTTCTTTTTGAAGAAGATCGCGGATTTCTTGAAGCAATACAATTTGGGGATCGGGTTTAGCAGCTTCAGCTTTTTCCGCTTCCGCTTTTACTTCTTGAGCTTTCTTAAAGAGCGCTTTTTCGGTTTTCGTCCGCGCTGCGTTGATGGCTTTTACCATACAGAAGATGACAAAGGCAATGATCAAGAAGTTCAAAACAGCTTGTAAAAACGCTCCATATTTCAAGTTAGCAGATCCAACGGTAACAGAGAGTTCGGCAATGTTTACACCAGCACAAAGCATACCAACCAGGGGCATAACCATGTCGTTGACTAAGGAATTTACAATGGCGGTAAAGGCATTACCCATGATGATACCAACCGCTAAATCAATGACATTTCCTCTTGAAATAAATGCTTTAAATTCATTAATAAAATCTTTCATGTGGAGAAGAATTCCTTTCTTTATCTGCTTTTAAGGTAAAGGATTCATATTCAAATCGCCTTTAAAACGCTTAAGAAATTCACATAGACTTCCCACTTCTTTTCGAAAAAGGACGCTTAATTTTTTGGATTTTATGGGCTTTAAAAAGAAGAAGTCCTCTTCTCTATCTCTTTTCTTGATTGGATTGTTTTTCATCCTAAAGAGGATATTTCATCCAACAAGAACTTGAGCTTATAGTTTAGGTTTTTTAAAGAAGGGTAAAAGCCAATCTGCTTTTCAGAGCAGTCTTATAGACCAATGGGTTCTGTCTTTTCTTTTAACCAATTGGCTTCTTCCGCCGAGAGTCGAGGAGAAATGGTGTCATAAACTTGCTTGTGGTAGGCATTGAGCCATTCGATTTGGTCTTCATTCATGAGGCTTACATCCAATCCCCGCACGTCAAAGGGAACAAGCGTTAAAGGTTCATGCTTTAAAAACTCCCCATATTCCGTATTAAAGGCGGGTTGAACCACGAGAAGGTTTTCATGGCGAATGCCATACTTCCCTTCTTCATACATTCCTGGCTCATCAGAAGTAATCATTCCCACTTCTAGTTCAGCACTATCGCGTCGTTCGGGAACGATCCGCCAACGAATGCCATTGGGTCCTTCATGCACACTGAGCATGGCCCCTACTCCATGTCCCGTTCCGTGATTGAAATCTTTTCCTTCTTTCCAAAGCCACTCGCGAGCCAAGATATCTAAATTTAAGCCCCGTGCACCTTTGGGAAAAATGGCTCTAGACAAATCAATATGGCCTTGTAAAACCCGCGTAAAGGCTCGGCGTTCTTCTTGGGTTAAAGGGCCAAGAACAAAGGTTCGCGTGATATCGGTTGTTCCTTGCAAATAATGGCCTCCTGAATCCACTAAGAACAAATGGCTTGGATGCAAAGGCACAGGATTTTCTTCTTGTGGATGATAATGAGCCATGGCCGCATTGGGTCCATAGGCTGAAATCGTGGAAAAAGATTCGTCTAAAAAGTGAGGATCCAATGCCCGCAAATCATGGAGATGATCGCGAGCGGAAATCTCGGTAACAGGTTTGCCTTGAGCCATCATTGCTTCTAACCACTTCCAAAAGCGAATCATAGCCACCGCATCTTTACGATGGGCTTCTTTGGCGCCTTCTACTTCCACTGGATTTTTTTTGGCTTTAAGCAATTGAATGGGATCTTGACCCCATAATGGTTCTTGAACACTTAGACCAAGGCGGGAGTTAATAAAGCCTTTATCCATCAACACGGGTCCTTCAAGGGTTTTAACATCCTCATAAATCGCCTCATACGGACGCACTTCGATGCCATTTTGGGTCAACCATTCTTTACTTGCCGCATCCAAACGAGAAGCATCCAAATAGAGAACACCATCTTCTAAACCAAGAAGACTGTAAGCAAGAGCCACCGGAAAGTTTGGAATGTCATTGGCTCTTAAATTGTAAAGCCAAGCGACTTCATCAATCTTCGAAATGATATGATGCTTGGCACCTACTGCTTTCATCGCTTCGCGCACCTCAGCCAATTTTTCGCCAATCTCTTTACCGCTGTATTTTTCATGGTAGTGGAAAGTGCGCGTATGGGGCAAAGCGGGACGATTTTCCCATGCTTCCCCAGCGATATCTAAATCGGTTAGGATATCTAGATGTTTGGCTTGAAGTTGTTTTTTATAGGCTTCAAAATCTTGCATCGAAACACAACGTCCATCAAAAGCCACTTTTTGGCCTTCTTGTAAATTGTCTAAAAGGTATTGAGCAATCGTAGGCGTTCCGGGTTGTCCCTGTTTCATCAATTCAATGCCACTATCTTTTAATTCTTGAGCGGCTTGAATGAAGTAGCGACCATCGGTCCAAAGTGCGGCTTTATCTTGCAACACCACCAAAACTCCTGCGCTTCCTGTAAAGCCCGAAAAATGTTTCCGAGCCATAAAATGGTCCGAAACGTATTCTGTATCGTGAAAATCAGAAGTAGGAATGATCAAAGCAGCGACATCATGAGCCGCCATTTTTTGCCGTAACGTAGTTAATCGTTTTTGAATCATAAAGTTCCTCTTTTCTTTGTTCTAATTATGCGCTAAATCCCCTTTTCTTTCCTTAAGCTTTTGAGTATTCTCCATTTCACTTATTCTTTTTATAAAAAAAGACATTCCAAAAGGAATGTCTTACCAAACGCTTAAGAAGCTGGAGTGGGAATTGGCTGATCAAGCGTTTCGGAAAGCTTGACCATGGAATCGAGCTGTTTATGGGTTAAGGGATATCCGAAGGCTGACGCATTTTCATGTTCAAAGCCATCTGAACTGTAAATGACTCCAATGGCTTGGGCCCCATAGGCTCCTAATCCAGTCAACAGGGCAATGATTAAAACCATTTTAAGGATATAGGTGGCGAGGTTACGGGCTTTAAACGTATTTTCCAAACGCATGTATTTGAATTGTCCCCAAAATGTCACCAAAGGAACCATTAAAAGAATCGTTTGGACCAAATAAGCAGCAGGCAATGGACTTCTTAAGTAAAACATCAAATTCAAGGCTTCGTGATTGAGTATGGCATTGGCAAACCCAAATGATTGAATCCATAAGGTGTAATTGTTTAAGGCACCAATCGTAATAAATAAGCTGCTCAAATACATCCAATTCAACAAAAAGATAATGAGTGTTTTTCGAGAACGAGAGCGCACTTCACTTAAGCGCACCGCTCGAGAAATGGCACATAGCCAAGTAAAGGAAAGCCATACTTCATACAATAAAGGAGAGTATGGAATCCATGGCGCACCGAGGGAAAAAAGACACGATACCCAAAGCATAAAGTTGGCAAGGGTATCGGTGCGCGAATGCCAGCGTTTGATTTTACGAATTCCAAAGGTTTTAAGAGAAAAAGGTGTGGTCAATACAGCGATAATTTTTAAGGGCAAGAGCAAAAGCAAAGCGGATATGAGAAGGGCCGATCCGCTCCAGATGATGGCTTTCAACAAAGTGGAGGACATACCGATTGATCCTTTCGGGATTTGATCTTTTTATCCATTTGAAATGGGTTTTCCATAGACGTAAACGTTTAAGGCTAAGGAGATGAAAAAGATCAACACACAAATAAGAATAACATTGATCGCCCTTATTGGAACAATTCCTCCCAACCTTGCCAAAAGTTGCATCAAGACAAGATATAAAGCAAAAAGACTGGCTAGAGAAAGCCACCGTTTCCACCCCTCAAGGCGCATTAATACATTTAGTGTTCCTTGAAGGCAAAGATAGGCCAGTAAAGCTTGTCCAAAATTTGAAAGTCCAATGGAAAAAAAGGGTTCTAAATGATGGGTTTCTAAAATTTGATTGAAAGCTTGATAACCTCCAATCCAAAGCGCCCCAAAAGCGAAAACATCGCTCAAGCGCAAAAGCCATGGAAACTGGGCAAAAAAAGCCAGAGGTCTAGACGAGTCTTCTTTTTGGGCCTCTATTGCCTTTTGAAGAGTCTGATTGGCTTTTTGAAAGGCAACCAAAGCCTTTTGTTGGCTTTCTTCTGGTCCATATTGGTTGGCTTGATGCAGATCTTGAAGCAAAGGATATAAAATAGCTTGTTGAGTACGAAAGGGCAAAGGGCTGGCTTTGACTTTTAAAATAAACGCCGTGGCTTGCTTTTGAAAAGGACTCGGGATTTTATACGTTGACAAATAAGGGGAAGCAAAATACACATACCAGTTCATAGCTTATAAGTTTAACGGAAAATGAAGAAGAAAGAAAAAAATTTAAAATGAACACATGGATAGGCTTGAGAAAAAAAAAGAGTAAAAACGAATTCGTTTAATTCGTTTCAAACTCTTTAGGCTTTACTTAGCTTTTGGCGCTTCTAAAATTCCTTTCCAATCGTTTGGAGTGGGCTGAACTTGCGTCTGAACCACTTGAATTAAATCCACAGGCGGATGGAGTGCAATTTCCTTTCGCAAGATTTCAATTTTGTTGGTTAAAGCATAATACGTATCCCAATAATTGGTCGTTTGCGCGTAGCATACCAATTTAATCTGAATGGCTCGACCATCTTGGGTATAGGTACCCACCACGGTTTTGGGAGCTGGATTGGACAATACGCCTGATTGCGCATCCATAATTTCCTTGGCCTTTACTCGAAACCCTTCATAATCATCCAAGCACGAGATGGGAACGATAATGTTAATGCGACGAGTAGGATAAAGCGAATAGTTGACGACCGATTGGGAAATGAGGATCGCATTGGGAATGACAACTTGTTGATTGTCCACGGTTTGAAGAGTGGTAAACATGATTTCAATAGCTGTCACGGTCCCCTCTAACCCATCGCAAGCGATATAATCGCCGACTTTAAAAGGCTTGGTAATCAAAATTTGGATTCCACTCGCTACGTTTGACATATTTTCTTTTAGCGCCAAGGATACCCCTAAACCCACTGCTGAAAAGGCTCCCACAATTACGCTCATATCTACCCCGAGTTGTCCTAAAGCAATAATGAAACCCGTAAAGCGAATCGCCGTATTGGCAAGTGATCCGGTAAAGGTTAAAACGCCTTCATCCACGCCTCTTTGATTGTGTAAACGCATGATTTGGCGTTTCACAAAGGGTCCTAGGAAAAAACTAATGATCACTTCCACAATGGCCGCAATGACTTTTATCAAATAACTGTTTTGAAGTGACTGGGCGAGCTCAGTCATACTGGTTCCTCCTTATAAATTGTTCTAAAAATTGAGCCATGCTTTCAGTATAAAAAAAAGCCCCTGATTTGGGCAGAGGCTTTTTGGCGATTATTCTTGGATGGCTTTTTCTAAGCGTTCAATTGCGGCTTGAATGCGACGGATGGATTCTTCTTTTCCTAAGATATAGGCAATTTCAATGGCTCCTCCTGGAGTAAATTGCTTTCCAGAAAGCGCCGTACGACCAGGCCAAAGCACTTGTCCGTTTTTCAAATTGAGTTTTTTAGGCAAAGCCAAAAGTTCTTCATGAACTTTTTCCATCGTCCATTCCTCATCTGGAATGTTTTCTAAGGTCTCGTTGATAGCCTTTAAGGCATTCAAGGCAATCTCTGGAGTGGATTTCATCTTTTTATGGCGATACATCTCTAAATCGTATTCCCCAGTTTGATCAAAGAAATCCACTGAATCTTCAATTTGCGTTAAGACATCAATACGAGGTTTGATGATCTTGGCTAAATCCTTTAAGGGATAAGGGCCTTTAACGGCTTTTTGTAAATACGGACGAACCGTTTCAAAGTAGGTCTCGTCGTCCATATTGCGTAAATACATTCCGTTCATCCAAGTGAGTTTGTCGATATCAAAAATTGCAGGAGACCGAGAAATTCGACTGACATCAAAAATTTCCACCAATTCCTCTAAAGAATAAATTTCACGATCCGTTGGTGGTGCCCATCCGAGTAGGGCGATATAGTTGATGATGGCTTGAGGTAAAAAGCCTTTGGCCACCAAATCTTGGAAGGAAGCATCTCCATTACGCTTGGATAGCTTATGTTTTTCATCCTTCATGACAGGAGGAACGTGAACATAGGTTGGGCGATCCCAGCCATAAGCATCATAGATTAAGTTGTACTTTGGCGTAGAAGAGAGATATTCGTTTCCTCGTACGACGTGGGTGATATTCATGGTATGGTCATCGATGATGTTGGCAAAATTATAGGTAGGAAAGCCATCTGACTTCAATAAGATTTGTTCATCCAATAAGTCGCCATCAAATTCAATATGGCCATACACTTCATCATCAAAAGAGGTTTCCCCCACATTGGCAATTGTTTGGCGAATCACATAGGATTCTCCTGCATCCAATTTGGCTTGAATTTCTTCTGGGGACAAATGTTTGCAAGGATCATCAAAGCGAAAAGAAATCCCAAGTGAATCGGCTTCTTTGCGTTGGGCTTCCAATTCTTCTTCGGAACAGAAACAATAATGGGCATGACCTGTTTTTACCAATTCTTCCGCATAGCCCTTGTACATTCCAAGACGTTCAGATTGAATATAAGGTCCATAATCGCCACCAATATCCGGTCCTTCATCCCAGTTGAGGCCTACGCTTTTGAGCGTATCGTAAATGATGTCTTCCGCTCCATCGACTTTGCGTTCTTGGTCGGTGTCTTCAATGCGTAAAAGAAAGTCTCCGCCATCATGTTTGGCAATGAGATATTCAAAAAGCGCTGTTCGCAAATTTCCGATGTGCATATAGCCCGTTGGAGAGGGAGCAAACCGCGTTCTGACTTTTTTCTTATCCATACTATGCTCCTTTTTTATGAGTCTGCTTGAAAGTTTAGACGATTTTTTCTACTTTCGCAAAAAGAACCTGAAACAATCAAACAGTCAATTCCTTATCGTCTACAAAGACTTCTTTCTTAGCTTATCTTTTCTTAAATCATAAAAAAAGATCCATGTCTTAGACATAGATCGATACGTTTAACTTGGCTGGAGCACATGGATTCGAACCATGGAAATGGCAGATTCAGAGTCTGCTGC
>CAYTMK010000011.1:0-44140 GCA_964438885.1 uncultured Erysipelotrichaceae bacterium
CAAAAGAAGGCCGATGGAACAAGTGAACTTATTTCTTTAAATACCGCTTCTAAAGAACAATTGTTGACTTTACCAGGAGTTGGAGAAAGTACAGCCCAGAAAATTATCGATTATCGTGATCAACAAACCTTCCAGAGCCTAGAGGAATTAATGAATGTTCCCGGAATTGGAGAGAAAAAATTTGAAAAGCTTAAGCCTTATTTGGCCCTTTAAAGGAAAAAATCTTTCTTCAAGTCCAAGTTTTTTCAAAGTAATTTTTCTTGAAGAATCATTTTGGATTGTAAGTGCTTTAGCTTTTTTTTTAATCGCTCAGCTCTCCTCCTTGGCTTTTTATCTTTCCTTTAATTTTCTCTTTTGTACATTTTTGTGTATCCGTTTTAGACAGATTCAAGCAATTTTTATCTGGCTTTTGATGAGTACTCTTTTATGGGGAAGTATGAGCTATCACACTTCTTTAGAGGCTCAAGAAGGAATTTATGAGGTTGCGACCATTCATTCAGGATATTCTTTAGCTAAGAAGGACTCAACAACCCTCATGATCTATGAAACCGAATGGGACATTGGGGATCATATATTTATTACAGAGTTTAAAAAGATCCATTCCACTCAAAATTCGGGCCTCTTTTGTTTTCAAAGCTTTTTAAATCAAAAGGGAATCTATCTAAGTTCTAATGAATTTACTCGCTTAAATTCATATACCCCTTCTTTAAAACGAGTTCTTTGGCAATGGATTAAATACAATAAAGCCGCTTCTTTTTATCAATGGCTTTTTTATGGAATTTCTACTCTTGAAACTCCACTTTCTGCTTTAGGTTTTCCGATGATGGCTTTAACAAGTGTTTTGCGCAAGATTTTAGAGCGTCGTTTTTTAGAACGTACGGTAAATGTTTTTCTTTTGACTTGGCAGGGATTACTTTTAATTCTTTTTCCTTGGCGAGATACGAATTTACGTCTTTTTATAGTGGAGTTGAGTCGCTTTTTATTTTCCACGTGGAATACGCGTTGGCCTTTTCAAGTCTTTGTATTTCTTCTAGTCAATCCTTATGGCGCACGTTCTATGAGTTTGGTTTTGCCAGCAGGGCTTTCCTTTTTTACTCACTATCAATCCAAGCCTATAGCTAAAAAAGCCCTTCAACTTTTTTGGGGCGCCTTTTGTCAAATTATATTCATGGGTCAGTTAAATCTAATATTATTGGGTGGATTTTTAGGACTGCGTACAATTTTTGGTTGGGGGATTCTTTTGACTCTTCCAGGATTGTGGCTCAATTCTTATGGTCTTTTTTTAGAGAATCTCTTTCAACATTTTTCAGGCTCTTGGCAATGGTGTACGATAACAGCTTATCCTCCACTTTGGTATTTAATAGGTGTCGGGTTAGCCTTATGGCATATGGCTTGGAAATACCAAACACAACGGATGATTTTAGTGCTAGGACTTCTTTGCCTTTATCCCTTCGTTTGGAAATTAGATCCCTTTTTTCATGTTTATCAATTGGATGTTGGGCAAGGAGATGCCGCAGTCGTTGTAGAACCCTTTCAAAAAAGTGTAGTGATGATTGATGCCGCAGGGCGTTTTAATCACGACAATGCCTCAGAACTTTATCTTCCCTTTTTACACTCTCGTCAAATTTATAGTCTGGATGCGCTAATTGTCTCGCATGCCGATTTTGATCACAATGGTGCAGTTGAATCTCTTTGTGCCAAAATGCCTGTTAAGACTTGCATCACCACAAGTCAAGAAAAAATCCCCTGTTCTTATGCCTTTGAATTGCTACTACCAGCGCGAGTTCTATCTCATGAAGAAGATGAAAATGATAAAAGCCTAATTTGTGCTTTTGGGTATGATGGCTTTCAATATTTGTGGACCGGCGATGCCTCTAGTGCCATTGAAAAGCAACTACTTGAGCACTATACCCTTAAATCGGATATCTTAAAGCTTGGCCATCATGGCTCCAACACAAGTTCGGATCCTTCCTTTTTACGGGCGGTAGACCCTAGTCTAGCTCTAATCTCTTCAGGTTATCAAAATCGCTATAAGCATCCAAGTCTAGATGTTTTAGTTCATTTAAATCGCTTGGGAATCGATCGCCTTAATACGGCTGATCATGGATATATTCATCTTTTTTCTTGGCCTCATCTTTTAGGAATCCAAACTGGTGATGGCCTTTTAGGCTATCTATTTAAGGAATAAAAAAGCCAACTCTCTATTTTTGAGAATTGGCTTTTCTTCTTATCAGATTATTGGAGTCTATGATTTCTTCTGGGGTGTTTCTAAAGAAGAGATTTGAGAAGGTTACGCTTCAGAAGAAGAATCCTCTTTCTCTAAAGAAACTGTAAGAGATTGAGGTTTATTTTTTTCCTCTTCATATTTATGAACGATTTCCATAAATTCTTCTCCCGTAATGGTTTCCTTCTCATACAGATACTTGGCCAGTTCATGCAACAACATCACATTGTCCGATAAAATTTGACTGGCTTCACCATAGGCTTTGTTGATTAACCCAATGACTTCTTGATCTATTTGAGTAGAAGTTTCTGGAGAACAAGCTAAGGAGGTATCTCCTCCAAGATATTGGTTGTTTACTGTTTCCAAAGCAGTCATTCCAAAGTGATCAGACATGCCAAGGCGAGTAATCATCATCCGAGCGGTCTTTGTAGCCATTTCAATGTCATTGCTTGCTCCAGAAGTAATAGAATGGAAAATCAAATCTTCTGCAGCTCGACCACCGCAATAGGTCACGATTCGTGTATACAATTCTTCTTTAGACAATAAATTGTTTTCCTGCTCATCTACTTGCATCGTGTAGCCAAGAGCACCCTTCGTTCGAGGAATAATGGTAATTTTATGAACAGGAGCCGCTGCCGAACTATAGGCAGAAACAAGAGCATGGCCAATTTCGTGATAAGCCACAATCATCCGTTCTTTTGGAGAAATCACTTTATTTTTCTTTTGCTCACCGGCAATCACGATTTCAATGGCCTCTTCTAAATCGCGTTGAGCGACTTGCTTGCGTCCATCTCGTACCGCCAACAAAGCGCCTTCGTTAATAATATTGGCTAAATCGGCTCCAGATGTTCCTGCAGAGGCCCGAGCGATCATATTGTAGTCGACATTAGAAGACATCTTCACGTTTTTGGCATGAAGTTCCAAAATCTCTTGCCGTCCTTCTAAATCTGGTAATTCCACTGGAATACGGCGATCAAAACGACCAGGACGCGTTAAAGCGGGATCTAGAGTTTCAGGGCGGTTGGTAGCGGCTAAAAGAACAATTCCTTTGGAGCCATCAAAGCCATCCATTTCTGCTAACAATTGGTTTAAGGTTTGTTCACGCTCATCATTGCCATTGAAGCCAGAGCCATCACGCTTTTTACCAATCGTATCGATCTCATCGATAAAGATAATACAAGGAGCATGTTTACGAGCCTCTTTAAATAAATCACGCACTCGGGCAGCTCCACGACCCACAAACATTTCGACAAATTCTGAACCTGCTATGAAGTAGAAAGGGACACCTGCTTCTCCAGCGACCGCTCGAGCCAACAAGGTTTTACCGGTTCCTGGAGGACCAACCAGCAAGGCCCCTTTAGGCATCTTCGCTCCAATTTCCTGATAGCGACTAGGATGATTCAAAAAGCTAACGATTTCTTTAAGATTTTGTTTGGCTTCATCTTGTCCAGCCACGTCTTTAAAGGTAGTATGGGTCATTTCTCCTTTATAGACTTTCGCATTGGATTTATTCATATTTCCAAACCCACCAAAGCCACCAAAAGGAAATCCTCCCATAGGAGAATCCTCATCGTCTTTATCTTTAGAGGAATCCGAAGAGCCAAAAGTAAAGGGAGTATCTTCTTTCGGTCCTTGAAGCCGTTTGCGGATAACTCGAATAAACCACCACAAACTTCCCCAAATCAAAATCCAAGGAAGCAAACTCAATAAAATGGTTAAAAAGAAATTGTTAGAAGTTTCAAGAGGAACTTCTTCAAATTCAGCGCCGCCCTCTAGAAGCCGATTGACCAAATCAGGGTCTTCAATCATCGTAGTGGTGTATTTCTTATTGGCGTTGTCTTCTCCTTTCATCGTGTAGGTTAAGACGTTGCCTTGAATGACCACATCCTCCACCTCTCTATCTTCGACCTGTTGTAAAAACTGCGAATAAGAGACATTCGTAGGAGCACTAGAAGCGGTAGGCCAATTAAAAGCCACTAATCCGATGACCAACACTAAAAATGCAATCATCAAATATTTCAAAGTATTTGGTACTTTTTTAGGGGAAGGAGCATTGGGTCCTTTATTGGATGTTTTCATAAACTTTAGGATTTCTAACCTATAAATCTAGGAAACAAATCCTATTCCTCCTTTCTCGTAGTTTTTTTAGTTTTTTTTTCGCTTTGTTCTTTAATACGTTTAGTCCTTGATTTTAAGATGGCCTAATTCTTAACTTTCGGGATCAGCCCATTTTCTTTTACAAAGAACGTCCACTTCAAAACAAGGATAAAATTAGTATAGCGCATTTTAGCACCCAAAATAGTACGGTGCTAATTTAGAGAAATTTCACAAATTCCCGCCACAAAAATTGAGCAACTTTGATTCTCCTTAAAAAAAACAAGCTAAATCACTTTAGCTTGTCTTAAATCAAGAAAAATACCTTAGTCAAATTTATGTCGCCGTTTCGTGGACAAAACCATCATTTCTTTCATTGTAGCTTCATCTTCTTCTTTTAAAGCTTGCGCAAAATGGCTGAGAGTGTTTTGGAATTGTTCAATTTCGTTTAATAACATATCTTTGTTTAACAAAAAAAGCTCACTCCACATTTCCTCATTAATAGAAGCAATGCGTGTCAAATCCCGAAAGGAATCACCGGTGTATTCTACCAAATGTTCATTTTCATGTGTATCCATTAAGGCCACTGCAATCACATGGGTCAATTGAGATAAGAAGGCGATCATTTTATCGTGCTCATCTGGAGATAAGGCCGAGATGTTATCACACCCTAAATCTTTGGCAAGTGCACTCACTTTCACAATCGCTGAAGCCGTATTATCCGTACGGGGAATCAAAATAAAGTTGGCTTGGTCAAAAATACGAGGATCGGCATGCTCAATTCCTTTGGATTCTCGCCCACACATGGGATGAACCGACATCAACTCTACATCTTTGCGTAAAATATCTTGAACGGGGTCCATAATGGCGCGTTTCACTCCCGAAATTTCCAAGATTAAAGTTCCTGGAGCAAATTGATCTTGCCAGGTTTCAATCCAAGGTTGCAAAAGAGAAGGATAGATACAAAAAATTAACCATTTACATTGAGAAAGCCCTTGGGAAAAATCAAAAAATCCTTGGTCAATCCATCCTCGTTCTTTGGCTTTTTGTAAAGAGATTGGATTGGAATCAAAGCCATAAACTGTCCAACCTAGTTCTTTTAAACGCGCACAAAAGGAGCCTCCCATCACTCCAAGGCCAATTACTCCTACTGTTTTCATGAAAATATTTTATGATGGGTCAAAACCCCATCTTCCTTTCTTGTCTTCTTTACACTTTAGGGATCTTTCAACAAAAAAGATGAGTTCACTTGAATTTCTTCTTTTTTTCTAAACAATCAAGAGCCTTTTAAGCGATTTCTTGAATGTTCGCTCCAAGGGATTTTAAATCTTCAAAAAAGGTAGGATAGCTTTTGGCAATCGCTTCTGCTCCTTGAATGATGCTAGGAGATTGAGCACAAAGACCAAAAATGCTCATTGCCATCACGACACGATGATCATTGTGACCAGACAAAATAACGGGTTGATCCTTTTGGTAAACTTCTTTTCCCGAAATAAAAATAGTGTTCTCATCACTTGAAATGGTTGCCCCCCATTTTCTCAGCTCTTCTTCCATTGCCGCAATTCGATCGCATTCTTTAAAGCGCAATCGAGCCGCATTGGTCAGTTTAGAATCTCCTGGGATCATGGCCGCTAAAGCGCACAAGATGGGACCAAGATCAGGACAGTTGGCTAAATCGGCTTTAAAGGCAAGACGTTTGTTAGGAGAAATTGTAAGCGTAGTAGCCAACCCATTTTGGATAACTTCAAGTTTTCCCCCGGCTTGTTGGATGATCGAAGCAATGATTCCATCTCCCTGTTTAGAATCCATCACCAAACCTTCAAGAGACAAAGGCGCATTGAGTAGACCTAAAGCGAGAAAGAAGGCAGCTTGCGACCAATCTGATTCCACCATCACTTGAGTGGGCTGATAGGCTTCATCACCAGAGAGGCAATACGCATAAGGAGTGGGTTGTTGAATAGATATCCCGAAGGTTTTCATCATCTCTACCGTTAAATCTACATAGGATTGGGATTGGTAAGGAGGTAAAACGGCAATGTCGACTCCTTTTAAAAGCGGAGCTGCCAATAATAATCCTGAAATAAATTGACTGGAAATATCACCATTCAAAGTATAAAGACCACTTTTTAAAGGACCATGAAAGTGTAATCCTTCTGGGCCTTGTTCAAAGGGAAGGCCTTGTTCTACAAAGATATTTTCATAAATTCCTAATGGTCGGACCAATAAGGAAGACTTTCCTAAAAAAGTGGTAGAAGCTTGACTAGAGGCTGCAATAGGAATCAAAAAACGCAAGGTAGAGCCAGACTCATTGGCATTTAAGGTAACAGGTTTCGTACGGTTAGCCGGATTGCACCCTTGTACCTTCCAAGCATCGAGTAGCCCTAAGGCTTGATCTTCCTTAGAAAAAAACGCTCCAAGCTCTTTTAAGCAATTCATCGTAGCTGTGATATCTTGAGAAGTCCCAAGATTATAAATAGTCGAGGTTCCTTGAGCCAGCCCAGCACAGATCAAAGCCCGATGGGATAAAGATTTCGAGGCAGGAATTTTAACCTGTCCTTGTACCGGACTAGGAGTAATTAAAATATTCATGATCAGCTCCTTTTATTCAAAGGCCAAACGGGCTTCTTCAACCATCCATAAATCCAAAAGACCAAACGCACAAAGACAATCCACCACGGCTCTAGCCCGATGAATGATGGCTGGATCATGACGGCCTTTGATTTCAAGTTCTACAGCTTCTTTTGTTTGATAATCGACACTGTCTTGTTTTTTATAAATCGAGGGCGTTGGTTTAATGCAGGTTTGAAAGAGTAAGGGCATTCCATTGGTGATGCCTCCATTGATGCCTCCGTTATGATTGGTGCGCGTTTGAATCATTCCTTCTACACTGATCAAAGCATCGTTGGCTTGGGACCCATACAATTCAGCAAAGCCAAACCCTTCCCCAAAACTGACTCCTTTTACAGCGGGAATAGAGAAAAGTAAGTGGGACAAGTAGCTTTCCACACTATCAAAAAAGGGCTCACCAATGCCACCTGGAAGTCCGACTACTGTACTTTGTAAAACACCACCAATACTATCGAGATTTTTAGCAACAGCTTCAATTTCCGCTTTCATCATGTTCCCAATACGATCATCCAATACCGGAAACTCAGAAGCATTTAAAGTTTCCATTTGAGAAAGAAGAATTTCTGGATCATTCGAAAAGGAAACATCTTGAATTCCATGCAAACTTTGAATATGCGTCGCAATTTTGACTCCTTTTTGGGCTAAAATTTGACGACAAATCGCGCCTGCAGCAACCACTGCGGCCGTTAAACGACCGGAAAAATGTCCTCCCCCACGAAAATCTTGATAACCATGATATTTTTCAAAAGCACTCCAATCGGCATGCCCAGGACGTAAACGATAGCGTAAAGAAGCATAATCTTGAGAACGTGTGTTGGTGTTTTCAATCAACAAACAAAGGGAAGTTCCTGTTGTTTTTCCTTCAAAAAAACCAGAAACAATTCGGACTTGATCGGCTTCATGTCGTTTAGTGGATAAAATTCCCTTGGCTTTGCGTTTCTCCATATCCCAAGCCAATTGCTCTAGATCAAGGGCAAAACCGGCTGGTAAACCATCCAATACAGCTCCAATGGCTTCTCCATGGCTTTCCCCAAAAATGGTAAGTTGCAGAGCATTTCCTATGGTATTTTTCATCATCTAGGTATGAAAACTTAGAGAGGTTTTCTTTTCCTTTCTAGACTTATTTAAGTGAAGTTTAAAAAAAAGCTTGAATCTACTCATAGATATTTTGGTCTAAGAGATCAAATAATTCATCTAATGAACGATTTTCAAAGTGAAAGTCTTCAATATCATCTACCACCACACAACTCACCCCTTGCGTCGTGGCTTTTTTATCATGACGCAAGAGCTCTTTGGCTTTTTCGGTATCAAAGTGACGAATTTGAGGTAATCCTAGACGCTTTTCAATGGCAATAAGGCGAGATTTAAGATCTGGGGTTAAAAAATAAAGCATTCCAGCCCCTACACATTCTCCATGCAGATATTCGTATTGATCAAAACTTCCTTCAATCGCATGACCGATGGTATGACCAAAATTTAAGACTTTACGGAGGCCATTTTCTTTTTCGTCTGCTTCTACAACCCTACGTTTGGCATCCACAGACTTGGATAAAATGGTTTCCATGTCCAATTCTTTCAAATCTTTCTTTTCAAATTCTTCAAATAAATTTCGATCAAAACAAACAGCCATCTTTAAAGCTTCTGCTAGGCCAGCCGCAATTTGACGGGAATCGAGAGTTTCTAAAACATTAGGATCAATAAAGACCGCTTTAGGTTGCCAAAAAGCGCCAATGATATTCTTAATTGCTCCTAAATCCACTGCCGTTTTTCCTCCTACAGAAGAATCCACTTGAGAAAGAACAGTGGTAGGCAAATTATAAAAATCAATTCCACGCATATAGCAGGCTGCCGCAAAACCAGCCATATCTCCAGTCACGCCACCCCCTAGAGCAACCACTTGGCTTTTTCGATTTAAATCTGCCTTGCTCATGGCTTTAAAGAGCTGTTCAAGAGTAGCGAGAGTTTTAGAGCCTTCTCCTTGAGGAAAACAAAATGTATGAACATTAGAAAACTGAGATTTTACTAAATTGATCCATTTTTTAGGAATTCCAGAATCGTAAACAAGCATTGTAGGACGATTTAAATCAATATAACGATTCAAATCAGCCAAACAATTTTTTTCAATGACAATGGGATACTTTCCGGAAGGGACATCGACAATCAATTCCATGAACAATACCTTTCTTTCCAATGGTTTGTAATCACTTATTTTTGGATGTTTCTCTTTTTAGTCTATTGAAATTCAGGAAACTGAATGATTTTCATTTTACCGAGTATCTTCTTTTGAAAATACAAAGGCTAGAAAGAAGAAAGATAAAAAGAACGTAAAGAGCTAATTTTGAAAGAAAAAAGACAAAATAATCAAGATTTTTTGAACTTAGATTGAGTTTTAAATGGCAAACCCTCTAAAAAGTGGAAGGATGGTATCATGTTCGAGGTGATCAAAGTGAACAATTTAGACGCATTGCAAGAAGCACGACAAAATATTGATGAAATTGATAAAGAACTCGCCAAGCTATTTGAAAAGCGGATGAAAGCGGTCGTCCAAGTGGCAAACTATAAAAAAGAACACAATATGCCTGTACTCGATACTACACGTGAAGCCCAAGTCATTGCCAAAAACGAAGCGCGCATTCAGGAAGAAGGTTTAAAAGAAGATTTTGGCCAATGGATTCAGTGCTTAATGGATTTGTCCAAAAAACGCCAACGAGAGATGCTCTCTATCAATACTGTGGCCTATTGTGGCATTGAAGGGGCTTTTGCTCATTCCGTGACTACTCGTCTTTTTCCCCAAGCTACACAACTTTCTTGTTCAAGCTTTGATCAAGTCTTTGAAAATGTGATTTCTCAAAAAGCCCAATATGGAGTGTTACCTTTAGAAAACACCAATTCAGGTTTAGTAGGAGAAGTATTGGATGGCTTGATGCAATACCCTGTTTACATTCACCAAGTGGCCGATATCAAAATTGAGCAATGTCTTCTTGCCATCCAAGAAGCCCAACTCAAAGATATTCAATGGGTCTATTCCAAAGACCAAGCCTTATGGCAAGCCAAGTCATTTTTAGATGCTTTGGAAGTGGAAACAATTCCCTATCCCAATACGGCCATGGCTGCTCAATACATTGCTCAAGAACAAGATATCCACAAAGCGGCGATTGGAGCGAAAGAAAATGCGCAATTATATCATTTAAAAATACTTGCGGAAAATATTGAAGCCGATCCCTCTAATACGACGCGGTTTTTAATCATTTCCTCAAAAGAAAATGACCACCGTGGAGATCATGGATCTTTTTTAATCAGTGTCAAAAGTGAAGTTGGCTTTTTAGCCCGTGCGATCAATGTGATTTCAGCCTTTGGGTTAAATATGGATTGTTTGCAATCTCGCCCTCGTAAAGGTCATCCCTTTGAATACTTTTTCTATATCCAAGCGGATGGTGATTTGTCTAAGGAAAATATTGAAGCTTTATTTCGAACCCTTGAACCAGTTTGTGTGTTTCGAAAATGGCTTGGTACCTACACGATTCGAAATGTGCATACCATTTAAAACGGATTTGTCTAAAAAAAGGAAGGATTTATATGAGTTTTGTAAAAGATAGCGTCAATCGTACTCCAATTGTCGATACTGTTTTTGCGGTCGTCGCTCAGGCCAAAGCGGCTAAAGAGCAATATGGGGATGAAAACATCGTCGATGGCGTATTGGGGTCGTTATATACGGAAGAAGGGCAACTCGCTACGATTCAAACCTTCTTTCAAACTCTTAAAAGCCTTGACGACCGTAACTTGGCTCAATACGCTGTAAGCTTTATCGGAAATCCAGATTTTCGTCAAGATGCCCTCGATTGGGTATTAGATGGGAACTCCAATTTATATAAAGAAGTGATTGCGACTCCAGGCGGAACAGGCGCAGTGAGTATTTCTATCGATAACTGTTTAGAAGCCGGTCAAACGCTTATTATTCCTGAAATCGCTTGGGGATCTTATGCTCTGATGGCTCAGATGCAAAACATCAATATTGCTCAATATTCTTTATTTGAAGATGATCATTTTAATCTCACTTCTTTTAAAGAGACTTGTCATCAAGTCATGGCTAAACAAGATTGCTTAGTCGTGATCATCAATGATCCCTGCCATAATCCTACTGGCTATTCTATGAGTGAAGAGGAATGGAAAGAGGTTATTGCCTTTTTAAATGAATGTTCTAAAACACACTCTGTAGTCTTAATCAACGATATTGCCTACATCGATTTCTCTTACCAGGGAAAATACGCTAAGCATTATTTTACCTGCTTTGATGAAATAAGCGAAAATATGGCCGTAATCGTAGCTTTTTCCATTTCAAAGTCCATGACAGCCTATGGTTTACGCTGTGGAGCGGCCATTGTACTTGGCAAAACGCCGGAAGCTGTGAATGAAATTAAAGTCGTCTTTGAAAAAGCGGCACGGGCTACATGGTCAAATATCAATAATGGAGCGATGATGGCTTTTTCTCATTTATTAGAGCAAGATAAAGAAGCCTATAATGCGGAACGGCAAGAGTATGTCGATCTCTTAAAGAAACGTTCTGATCTATTCTTACAACAAGCGCAAGAAGTGGGCTTAAAGCATTACCCTTATAAAGAAGGATTTTTTGTAACTCTCGCAATGGATAATGCAACAAGAGATGCTTTCCATCAAGCTTTGATTGATCAAAATATTTTTACCGTCAAAGTGAATAAGGGGATTCGAGTAGCGATTTGTTCAATGCCAGTAGCGAAAGTTGATGGCTTAGCTCCTCGTATGAAAGCGATCTTAGATACCATTATTCAAGAAGCTTAATTGACTTAAAAAGAACTGGAATATCTTTATTCCAGTTCTTTTTTGCCTCTTTCTCAAGAATTTTAAAGTCTTTTTATTTAGGATCCAAGATTCCCTTCTCCTTCATCTAAAGATTTCTAAAGAGAAAAGATTTTAGAGAGGAAGAAAAACCAGTTCACTGGTATAGAGTCTAAAGCAAAATTCGAATATACTTTTTGGTTTTTTGTCAAATGGTGTGAAAACGTTTTATAAAAATAGAGTTGAAATGTCCTAAAATCATGATAAAATTACCCGAAACCACTATATTTCTCTGTAGGCATGGTCTTATAGAAAATTGAGTTGTATTTGTCAAATTTATTCTCCATGGACATAGTTTCTTAAAAATTTTATCCCTTCAGAATAAATGAGGAGACTTATCGTCAATCCATTTGGAATTGGAAAAATGTAAGCTTAGAGTCTTTAAAAAGCCGTTTATCAGGCTTAAGCCTTTTGACAAATACAAGTATTGGAAAAAGCAAGTAGGTGATCAACTTATGGAAAGACAAGCTGGTATCTTGTTGCCTCTTTTCTCTGTTCCAGGAAATCAAGGAATTGGAGATTTAGGACAAAAAACGCTGATGATGATCGATGAACTCTCTAAAGCGGGCATTAAAATTTGGTCGATGTTGCCACTGCAACCCACCCAAGGAGATAATTCGCCTTACAGCATGGCCTCGGCTTATGCCGGAGATCCTATCTATATTAATATTGATCGCTTAGCGGAGATGGATCTTCTTACGCAAAGCAGTGTGGTCAATTGCAATAAATTTAAAAGTGCTGTGGATTATGACACAGTCCGAAAATTTAAAGAACCTTACTTTCAGCGCGCATTTAAGGCTTTTCGTAAAAATTATTCAAGATGGAAAGCCGAATTTGAGAAATTTAAGCAGGAAGCTTGGTGGCTCAATAGCTGGACAGTGTATGAATTGTTCCGTCAATTGCATGAGGGAAAAGGCTGGACGCATTGGGATTCAGAATACCAAACTTGGCCAGAGTTGCAAGGCGTTGTATTGCGCAACTATGTCGAACAAATATTCTATATTCAATTTTTACAATTTATTTTTTATCGTCAACTCGATGAAGTAAGTGATTATGCTCGTTCTAAAGGATTGCTTTTAATGCAAGATGTCCCATTTTTTGTGAACTTAGAAAGCGCAGAAGTCTGGGCTAAAAAAGATGAATACATGGTAGAACGCAATGGAACCGTGAAGCAATATGCAGGATGCCCACCTGATCCTTACCATGAAAAAGGACAGGTTTGGGAAAAACCGATGTATAACTTTGAAGCCTTAAAGGCGAGTGATTATAAATCATTCCGCAATCGTTTTATATGGACAGCGAGAAATTTTGATGCCATTCGCATCATTCACTTTAAGGGATTTGACTTCCTTTGGAAAGTTCCTGAAAATCGCAATCCACAATATGGTCAATGGGCCCAAGGCCCTGGACGGCCTTTGATGGAATTTATCAAAAAAGACTTACCCCATGTTCTCTTTACAGCCGAAGATCAAGGCGAAATGCGTCCGACTTTAAAAGAACTTGAAAGTGAATTTGATATTCCCGTAATGGATGTGTTGCAGTATCGCATGGAAACTAAAAAGCTCAAGCGTCCGGCTCCAAAAAAAGCGGTTATTTATACCACCTTCTATGACACCCCTACGCTTGAACAAGACTATTCAAACTTTATTAATAACCGTAAAATTGCTCTGCGCCGCTTCTTCAAAAAACGCAATTATTTGCATCGGCCCTTTCATGACTTAGTGGTTCATTATGCCATTGATTCTGATTCAGAAATTGCCATGATCCCTATGCAAGATGTGATTGGTTTAAAAGAAGTAGGACGAATCAACGATCCAGAACATCCAGAAGCCGATAATTGGACTTGGAAACTCAAAGATTTTCGGACTTTCCCTGCCGAACTCGCTAAAGTCCATGAATGGCTTGAAGCAGCCAATCGTTTGGTTCCTAATGTACCAAAAGAAGAGCGTAGTCCTCAAGAAAGTAGAAACACCCTAGAAGAGAGCAATGAAGCGTAAAAGAATCCATTTATAGATGCTTAAATCTTTTTAAGATTTATTGCATCTATTTTTTTGTCTTGACCTTTCCCTAAGGGAAAGGGGGATCATAAAGATGCTTAAGCAAAGGAGATCTCATGATTACGATTGGAAAAATGTCTTTGGCTTGCCATTGCAGTCCCAAAACTTTACGCCATTACGATCAAATTGGTTTACTCAAGCCCATAAAAGTCGATTTGGATACTGGATTTCGCTACTATGCGCCCGAACAAATTGATACGATGTTAATCATCCAGCATTATAAACAGCTAGGATTTTCTCTAACCGACATCGCTATTATTTTAAAAGCTTCCAAAGACGAGCAACTTCAATTGTTTCGCTTTCAACGTAACCAACTTTTTGGCCAACTTAAAGAGTTACACGATGCTTTATATCAACTCGAGGTTCATATTGATCAATTGGAGGATTCAAATAGTATGCCATACGATTCAAAACAAGAGTACAAAATGGATTACCGCTTTTTGCCTAAACAACCAATCTATGGATTGCGAGACCAAATGGCTGTGAAAGATTTTGGCTTAGCCTACTCTAAGCTTTTTGAAAAAATGAAAGATTTTACCTCAGTGGGTTTACTTGGAGCACGTTATTTTTGCGTAGATTTTGATCCCAATGATTCGGACGTAGAAATTTTTGCCCTCTTATCCGATGAACAGCATGCCAATGGCTTTGTTGGGGATTGCTGGTGTATTCATACTGTACATCGTGGGGGATACTCTGATTTAGCGCTAGCTTATGCTGCCACCATCAAATGGATGGAAGAAAATGGCTACGAATTGGCTGGAGCACCTTTTGAAATTTATGCTCAAAATGGAACCATTCCGATTCACGATTGGCGCACCGATATTTACTTCCCTACTTTCAAAAAAGATAAATAATTTTCTCTTATGCCTCCAAGTATTTTGGCTCTTGGAGGCGTTTTTTGTAAAAAAAAGACCGCAGAGTCACACTCTACAGTCTTCTATAATTAAATTACAATAGTAGCATTTTCGGCGGCAAGTCTTGGGATTTCATTGGAGGCTAAGTGGACATTTAAGGTTTCCTTTAGCACATCTTCTACGCGTTTTACGGGAACGATATGTAAAGAGTCTTTAACTTCTTGGCTTACCTCTTCTAAATCTCGACGATTATCCCAAGGAATTAAGACTTTTGTAATTCCAGCGCGCATGGCTCCATATAATTTTTCTTTTAAGCCACCAATAGGTAAGACATCTCCCGAAAGAGAAAGCTCACCAGTCATAGCGATATGCGAGTCGACAGGTTGACGCAAAGCTAAGGAAGCAAGCGCGGTAAAAATCGTGATTCCTGCACTTGGCCCATCTTTAGGAGTCGCTCCTGCAGGGAAGTGAATATGAATGTCTTGTTTTCCAAATTCTAAGGTATCAAGGGGTAAACGAGACTTCAATACCGAGAAGGAAATGCTTGCTGATTCTTTCATGACATCGCCAAGTTGACCAGTCAAAATCATTCTCCCTGTTCCTGGCATGGAAGCTGCTTCGATGAAGAGAACTTCTCCTCCTACTGCCGTCCACGCAAGACCTGTAACGACACCACAAGGATTCGCCTCTTTTACTTTTTCATGACGGATAGCGATTGGTCCAAAGATGGATTTTAAATCCTCTACTTTCACTTGAATAGGATTTGTGCTTTCAAGCAAATCAACGGCTTTCGTACGTGCGACTTTAGCCAGTTGTTTTTTCAAACCACGGCAGCCAGCCTCCATAGTATAGGAGTTGATGATTTCACGAATAGCCTCATCTTCAATTGTCAATTGTCCAGTTGGTACTCCATGATCCTGAAGAACTTCAGGAAGTAAGTGATTCTTAGCGATCAAGAATTTTTCACTTGGAGTATAGCTAGAAAGCTGAATGATTTCCATACGGTCCAATAAGGGCGCAGGAATGGAATCTAAGGAGTTAGCTGTAGCAATGAACATGACATCACTTAAATCATAAGGTAAATCCAAGTAGTGATCCGTAAAGGTATCATTTTGTTCTGGATCAAGTACTTCAAGCATTGCTGCTGAAGGATCTCCACTAAAGCCACCAGCCATCATTTTGTCTAATTCGTCCAAAATCATAACCGGATTAGTAGCACCTGCCTGTTTCATAGCCTTTAAAACTCGCCCACTCATCGCACCTACATAGGTTCGACGATGACCACGGATTTCGGATTCATCTCGAATACCACCAAGAGCTAGACGCGTATAAGGACGATGCAGAGCTTTCGCAATGGATTTTCCAAGAGATGTTTTTCCCGTTCCAGGAGGACCAACCAATAAAATGGCACTTCCCTTCATGGATTTACGTAGTTTCATCACGGCTAAGTGTTGCAAAATGCGTTCTTTTACTTTCTCCATTCCCGCATGACGTTCATCTAAAATATCTCTTGATTCTTTTAGATCGGGATCAAAAACTTCTTCTTTTTTCCAAGGAAGGGATAAGGCAAATTCTAAATAATTGCGCAGTACTTCTGAATCTGGACTTTGAGGATTGGTCGCCTCTAAGCGTTTTACATCTTCAAGCAATGATTGAGCGACTAGATCAGGCATTTTCGCTTCGGCAATACGAGCCACAAAATCATTTTTATTGAGATCATCCTCTTCATCAAGTTGGCTTTGAAGAGCCTCAATCTCTCTTTGGATCGCTTGTTTACGATACATTTCACTCGCTTCTTTAGAAAGTTTTTCTTTGAGATCAATTTTGACGCTAATCGCTTCTTTATGACGTAACAAAATGTCAATAAAACGTGTGGCACGTTCTTTAATGCTATCTAAGGCTAAAAGTTCATATTTCTCCTGTCGAGAAATCGACATATATTGGCATAAAAAAGCAATAATTTGGTTGGCCGAGGTATATTCTTCTACTCGTTTTACTAAAAGACGACCACCTTGAAAGGATTTGGCAACCTCTTTTACAAGATTTTGAATATATGAAAGCATTTCAGTTTCAGCTTCTTCGGACAAATCATAGTTCTCAGGAGCTGAATGAAATGTGCAATAGTTTCCGTCTTTGCTAATGTTATCCACGCACACTCGTTCGATGGCACGAGCAACAATCGTAAAGCCTTCACCGTCTTCATGAAGCAGCTGAGTCGCTTTGCAAAGAACCGCATAAAGATGCAAGTTTTCTGCGTTTGGATCAGCTTGCTCATCCTCACCGCTGAAAGCTACAAAGTTCTGGTTTAAGAGAATTTGTGCATCCTCTTCATTGAGGTGATTCAGCCGGAGGATCGTATTTGGTAATAAAAGAATCCCATTTGCATGAACAAATGGCGTATTAATTAGGATATTTTCCACTATTTAAATCCTCGCTTTCTCTATTTCTAGAGTATCTTACTACTAAGTATCAAAAATGTAAATACTTATAGAAAACTTATTTAGTATTTTTTTTAATCTACTTTCTAGGGGTTGCTCTTAGAGTGTGTTAGAATTCCTACGCAAAGGAGTAGACCATGAAAAAGTTAGTGATTTTTCAAGACGAATCCTGTCCGATGAAGAAGGCCTGTACGGTTTTAGAAGGAAAATGGAAAATTCCAATTATCTATGTGCTCTGTACCAATGGCACTCTTCGTTACAATGAATTGAAGCAAGCGCTGGGAATTACGAATGTTATGCTTTCAAATACCTTAAAGGATTTGGAACAAGAAGGCTTAGTGCTACGAGTTTCCTATAACGAAATTCCACCTCGAGTGGATTATTCTCTTTCTGAGCGGGCACAAAGTTTAGTTCCCATCATTATGGCTTTTGCAAAATGGGGAGAAGAACTTTTAGAAGCAAAATCTCTTAATCAACAAGATGAATATGATTCTTCTTGCTTTAAGGATGAATAAAGGATGTCTTATAAAAAAAGACCCATAAATTTTTGGACCTAGGGGAAAAATTTATGGGTCTTTTTTACAGGATACATTTGAATTATTAAATAAAGGTGAAAACTTTAATTCCTGTAGGTCTTTGTAGCCTTTAATTTGTAGCCTTTAAATGGAGAGGTGAATTCTCTATATTATTTTTTAATATTATTTTTTATTTTTTTTCGTTAAGAGGTTAAAAGCGTTTGATTGGCCTTCAGTCTTTTTAGTTAATCCCATCTCCAATCTATCCATCAGAGAATGAGACATTCTTTTTTCTAAAAAATTTAAATAGGCATTTAAATAGTTCCTAATCTACAAAGTGTCTATACTCTAGCCATAAAGTTCACATAAATGTGAAAAGGAGAAAAAATATGTCACAATCTTCTTCGGGATGGTACAGAATTCTTTTTATCGTTCTCGCTGTTCTTTATATTTTTGCGGGGATCATGCTCGTATGCAATCCGGCTGTTTTTGCCCCTTCGATGATCAATTTGATTGGATTGTTTGGAATCGTATATGGAATCATCTTGATCGCTTCCTATTTTATGGAGGCCAATTTTAAAAGTATTTATACTCTGATTTCGGGTATTATCGTTTTACTTCTTGGCTTGTTAGTTGTGTTTAATCCTTTTAGAAGTTCCATTGTAATGGGTGCGATGTGTGCTGTTGCCTTTTTAGCCATTGGATGCTTTAAGATTTACCAAGCCTTTTTTGTCAAAGATCTTGGAGTTTCAACTTGGTGGAGTGTACTTCTTTTGGCCGCCTGCAATATTATTGTCGGATTGATCATGATGTTTCACCTTCAAAACTCTGCTGGATTGATCACGATCTTGATTGGCGTTAACTTACTCGTAAATGGTGTTTCGGATTTAATGCTGGGCATCATGGGATTCTAAAAAAAAGCTCTGGAGATTTCCAGAGCTTTTTTTTTGAGAACCCAAAGAGGGGAAATAAAAAGAATAACCACTAGGCCTCTTGGGGTAAGGATTCAATCCAAAGACAAGAAAAATGTTCTCCCGTTTTCTTTCTGTCTCGACGATAGGAGAATCCATACTCATTGGTTTTAGTATCCAAATTAGAGGCATGTAAATTTTCTATCGGAATTCCGTAGGCTAGAGCCATACGCATATTGAGAAGTTGATTATCTAAATAACTACGATCGTTTGGTCCAGGTAAAACACAACCTTGAAGATCGAGATTGTATTGCTTGGCCATGGATTGAATTTGATCAATGACTTCAGGTCCTACTTCTAAGGAAGAGCGCATGAGAGAAGGAGAAAAATAAAGATGAAGCGTTTTAGGATTCAATAAACCATCCTTTTTTAAGGCCTCAAGCATCTGAATCGTAATTGCTTGAGCCGTTCCTTTCCAGCCAGAGTGAACGGCCGCAATTACAGGAACGTTTGGATCCGCCATCAAAATCCCTAAGCAATCGGCTGTAAAGACTCCAATGAGCGTGTAAGGATCCGTAGTATACAATCCATCGGTTTCTAAGATAGAACTTGTAGCATCATAAGCTCCTTTTCCTTGATCATAAGCGTAGATCCGTTGAACTCGAGCGGTATGTTTTTGCCAAGGAAGAACCCAATTTTCTAAAGGAAGAGTTTGAGCTTGCCAAATCTTGCGATTTTTGAGGACTGATTCAGGATTTTGGCAAACATGCAAGGCGAGATTTCCTTGCTCCAAAGCGTCTAAAGTGCGTAAAGAGAAGGCTCCACGAATTTGGTAAAGTGAATTGCGCCGGTTAAAAAAAAGCGCATTGAGATTTTCAGCATCCATAAAAGTAGTATAACGAAGCAGCCTCTTTCAAGCATCTAAATGTACAGACCATTTCGAAACTGTCAAAATACTTTTAGATAGCACTTGAACCTTGCATCTGCCAAAGTAAGTGCTATGATATTGGCAATTAAACACCAAGAGTGCCAAGAGAGGTGGGAATATGGATCTGACTCAACGGCAACGGGCGATTTTAAAGACAGTTGTCGAGGAATTTATTCGTACAGCCCAGCCAATCGGCTCCAAATCCCTGCTCCCAATCTTGGGAATCTCCGTTTCTTCTGCAACGATTCGCAATGATTTAAGTCTTCTTGAAAAAGAAGGGTTGATAGAAAAAATGCATATTTCCAGTGGCCGCATTCCTTCTGCTCAAGGGTACCGCTATTATGTTGAACACTTGATGGAGTTGCATTTGGATTCCCAAATGGAAGAAGCTTTACGTCAAGTATTTTCAAAGAGGCATCTTTCTTTAGAAGAGATGATTCAAGTCAGTTGTTCTCTTTTAGCCGAAATGACTCAACTTACTAGTTTTGCTTTACAACCCGAACCAAATGAACGCTCCTTAGCCCATATAGGATTGGTATCCATTAGCGAAAACCAAGCTCTGGCGGTGATCACGTTTAATGATGGCCATTGTGAAACTCGTTTTCTTCATTTGGATGGAAGTGTATCTTCCGAAGATCTAAACATCTTTACCCATCTGCTCGAGGAAAACCTGCGAGGAATTCCTTTAAGCCAGCTTCCAGAAAAGGTGGAAAGCATTAAACCCGTGTTGAGTGCTTACGCAGGACGTCATGAAGTGCTTTTTCAAGCTTGGGTATCGGCTTTGATGAGCTTTGCCCAGAAAGAAAGCCCAGTCTATGGTCGAGCCAATATGTTAACTCAACCTGAATTTTCAGATGTCACTCGTCTGGAGCGATTAATGCGAATTCTTGAAAACCAAACTTTATTTCAAGAATGGACCACTGGCCCTGACCGCATTAATATTCCAATTGATAGGCGCAATGAGCTGATTCAAATTGGGGATTGTTGTGTGGTGAGTACAAAATTTGAAGTAAAAGACGGAGAACAAGGACAACTCATGGTCATCGGTCCCAATCGGATGCCGTATGGCAAAGTCATTGCCTTAATGGACTATCTTTCCAAACAGATTGAAGAAATGTTTGGAACTCAATGAAAAGGAGCACTGGATGAGTACAAATAACAACCAAGATTCTCAGGCTCAAGCTGTAAAAGAAGAACCAATTGAACAAGAACCCATGGAGGTCGAAATCACTGAAGAAGTAGTGGACGAAAAAGATCCCATTGAAGCTCTTAATGAAGAAATTGAAGCTCTTCAGGCGCAGCTTACCCAAACGAAAACCGACTTACTTCGCGCTTATGCGGATACAGACAATACCCGCAAAAGACTTGTTAAAGAAGCAGAAACGGTAAAAAAGTATCGTTTTCAAAGCGCAGCCTTAGAGCTATTGCCTATTTTGGATAACTTGAATCGCGCCTTGAGCGTAAAACCGGAAAATCCTGAACTCGCTAACTATGTTCGTGGATTTGAAATGATTCAGACTCAGCTTGAAAATGCCTTAAAAAATGAAGGAGTCCAAGAAATAGAGGCTTTAAACCAACCTTTTGATGCAAACTTCATGCAAGCTTTGTCGATGGAAAAAGTGGAGGGAATGGATCCTGGAATCGTAACCGAAGTATTACAAAAAGGATATAAACTCAAAGACCGCTTATTACGTCCCGCTTTAGTAAAAGTCAGCGAATAACAGTTGTCGTAATTTTTTAGGTCTTTTCCCTATCCAAAATACGAAAAGATAGGAAAAATAAAAAAGAGGTATAGAAGTATTCATTATTGTTTTCGATTGAACGAAGTGATTCATCCAGCCCTAGGGGGATTTGAAAGCAATAAAAAGTTTTATCAAATTTATAAAAGCGTAAATTTCTACTATTCAAAGGAGGCTTTTATTATGAGCAAAATTATTGGTATTGACTTGGGTACCACGAACAGTTGTGTGGCCGTTATGGAAGGGGGAGAACCTAAAGTTATTCCTAATCCTGAAGGCAATCGCACAACCCCTTCTGTTGTAGCGTTTAAAAATGAAGAACGGATTATTGGAGATGCTGCTAAACGTCAAGCGATCACTAATCCTAACGTTATTGCTTCTATCAAACGCAAAATGGGTTCTGCTGAAAAAGTAACCGTTGATGGCAAAAATTATACTCCACAAGAAATTTCAGCTATGATTCTTCAATATATTAAAACCTATGCGGAAGAATATTTAGGTGAACCTGTAACAGATGCTGTTATTACTGTTCCTGCTTACTTCAATGATGCTCAACGTCAAGCCACAAAAGATGCTGGTACCATTGCAGGCTTAAACGTCGCTCGTATTATCAATGAGCCAACAGCCGCTGCTCTTGCCTATGGTATCGATAAAACCGATAAAGAACTCAAAGTTCTCGTTTATGACCTTGGCGGTGGAACTTTTGATGTATCTATCCTCGATCTTTCCGATGGTACTTTTGAAGTATTGTCTACCAATGGAGATACGCATCTTGGTGGAGATGATTTCGATAATGTAATCGTTGATTGGATCGTTGATCAATTTAAAAAAGACAATGGAATTGATCTCAAAAACGACAAGATGGCAATGCAACGGATTAAAGAAGCGGCCGAAAAGGCGAAAAAAGATTTATCCGCTACCATGCAAGCCCAAATTTCTTTGCCATTCATTTCCGCTGGTGCTGCTGGACCTTTGCACATTGAAACGACTCTTACTCGGGCTAAATTCAACGAAATGACAAAATACCTCGTTGAAAAAACCATCGTTCCAATCGAAAACGCTCTTCGTGATGCCAACTTAACCGTTAAGGACATCGATGAAGTTCTCTTAGTGGGTGGATCAACTCGTATTCCTGCGGTACAAGAAGCCGTGAAGAAAGCCACTGGAAAAGATCCTAATAAATCGGTTAACCCTGATGAAGCCGTTGCCATCGGTGCTGCGATTCAAGGTGGTGTATTGGCTGGAGATGTCAAAGATGTTGTATTGCTTGATGTTACCCCATTGACTCTTGGTATTGAAACAATGGGTGGAGTAATGACTCCTCTGATTCCACGCAATACGACTATTCCTACTCGTAAGACTCAGATCTTCTCTACTGCTGCAGACAATCAACCTGCTGTTGACATTAAAGTTCTTCAAGGGGAACGCCCCATGGCCATTGATAACAAAGAGCTTGGCAATTTCCAACTCACTGGTATTGCTCCTGCTCGTCGTGGAGTACCTCAAATTGAAGTAACATTTGATATTGATTCCAATGGTATCGTGAATGTTACCGCTAAAGACAAAGCCTCTGGTAAAGAGCAAAAGATTGTTATCCAAAACTCCAATGGTCTTTCTGAAGATGAGATCGAACGTATGGTTAAAGAAGCAGAAGCCAATAAAGCAGCCGATGACAAGAAGAAAGAAGAAGTTGAACTCCGCAATAAAGCGGATGCCTTTATCGCTCAATTGGATGTCATGTTAGAAGATGAAAAAGACAAATTGGGCGAACAAGGTGTAGAAACTCTTAAAGCTCGTCGTGATGCATTGCAACAAGCTATTGACCAAAACGATATGGCTAAAGTAGAAACTGAGTTAGCAGCTCTTGAAAAAGCAGCTCAGGAAGCCACTCAAGCCATGTATCAACAAGCAAGCCAGGCTCAAGATCAAGGAGCAACTACAAATTCCAATAACGATGACGTTGTGGATGCAGAATTCACAGAAAAGAACTAGTGAGTTTTTGAACGTCTAGTTTTAAAGAAGATTTAAAAAGCTACAGGGATGAGTGAACCTGTAGCTTTCTGCATATTTCAGGAAAAAAAGAGAAGAAATGGGAAAATTTTTAAGCTCTCTCTTTTCATCCATTGAAAAATATGGGATAAAAAAGCATTTGAAATCCTCTTCCCATTTCTTCTTTCTCGTATTTGTAGTTTGAGATAGGAAAAGACGAAAGAAACATTGAAAATGTGTTTTTTAGTTCAAAAAGAAATGTTGGAATAAGGTAAAGAGAAAGGAGCTTAGGAATGGCCCAATCTAAAAAAGATTTGTATGCCGTTTTAGGGGTATCGAAAGATGCCTCCTCTGAAGACATTAAGAAAGCCTACCATAAATTGGCTCGTCAATATCATCCTGACATCAACAAAGAAGCAGGAGCAGAAGATAAATTTAAAGAAATTAATAGTGCTTATGAAATTTTAGGAGATGACCAAAAGCGAGCTCAGTATGACCGTTTTGGAGTAACGGATGATATGGGGGGAGCAGGAGGATTTGACTTCTCAAGTTTCTTCCAAAATCAATCTGGATTTGATCCTTTCAGCGATCTGTTCAATATGTTTACCAATGGAGGCTATGGTCATACTCAAAGTCAACGAACTTATACAGGACCAATCCGAGGAGAAGATTTATATCAACGGATGGACCTAGATTTTTTAGAAGCGGTAAAAGGGACCACAAAAACTATTACCGTGGATGTAGAAGAACCTTGTGATCATTGTCATGGAAGTGGTGCAGAAAGTCCAAGTGATATTAAGGAGTGTCCAACTTGTCATGGGGCTGGACGCGTAAGTCAAGTGATAAATACACCTTTTGGGCGCTTACAGCAACAAACCACTTGTCCAACTTGTCATGGCACTGGACAAGTGATTGAGAAAAAATGTCACGAATGCCATGGTGAAGGATATCATACGGACCGACGCCAAATTGATGTCAAAATTCCAGCAGGAGTGCAAAGTGGTCAACAAGTTCGCTTAGCGGGAAAAGGTGGACGAGGAACCAATGGAGGCCAAAATGGTGATTTATATATCGAACTCAATGTAGCGGACCATCCTATCTTCCAACGCCAAGGAGCAGATATCTTTGTAGAAGTGCCCATTTCTTCTTTGGATGCTACTCTTGGATGCACCATTCAAGTTCCAACCATTCATGGTGAAAGTGAATTGAACATTCCGAGTGGTACACAACCTGGTCAAAGTTTCCGTCTTAAAGGTCAAGGGGTTTCTTATGGGCGAGGAAATGGTGATGAGTATGTCGAAGTAAAAGTGGAGATTCCTAAGAAGCTGAATGAAAAAGATCGAGAATTGTATGAGCAATTGCGTAATCAAGAAGCCACTAAGGCTGAATCTCCATTTGAACGCTTTAAAAACTTTTTCACTGGAAAATAAAGTTTTATCTTTGGATTTGGACTTCAAGTAAATCAAGAATCAATTGCGTAAGAGGTACAGAAAATAGCGTAGATGCCATATGGAAGCCCTAAAGAAGGCTAAAGTCTGTCAAGCTCTCTTTTTGGGAAAAAGATTTTCAATCTTGGTCAAATCGTCGCTGTTTCATCCGTAAATCATCAAAAATAAAAGAGACAGACAGTCTAGGGCTGACTGAATCAATGCACATGACAGATAGATTGCTGTCCAATTCAAAAAGCAATTATCGCTTTTAGAAAGGACTAAATATGGCAGACAACAGTAGACTTTATAACATTCTTGGCGTTTCCAATGACGCAGATGACAAAACCATAAAAAAGGCCTATCGCAAATTAGCGATGAAATATCATCCGGATGTCAATAAAGATGAGGGAGCCGAAGATAAATTTAAAGAAATTAACTTAGCCCATGAAACTCTCTCTAATCCAGAACGTCGAGCTTTATATGATAAATATGGAGAAGTTTCTTTAGATCCAAACTTCAATGAAGACTTCTACAATCAACAAATGAATGGCTTTGGTCAAGGTGGATTTAATTTCGAAGATCTCTTTGGAAATAGTGGTTATTCTGGATTTGGTTCGGCGGGAAGTGGCTTTAGTGGTTTTAGTGGCGATGGTTTTAGTGGCTTTGGTGGCTTTGGAGGATTTAGCGGTTTTGAAGATTTATTTGGTCGTCAATCTACAAGAGCTCATGAATATCCAGCTAAAGGAGACGATCGTCATGGTACTGTTCAAGTAGATTTTATGGAAGCTGTTAAAGGTGGAAAAAAGACTTTTACTTTTAATGTCACTGAACCAAATGAACGAGGCCAATATGTGACTCGTCCCTTAACGCTTGAAGTAACGATTCCTGCAGGCATTCGGGATGGTCAAAAAATTCGCATTGCGGGTAAAGGAGAGCCTGGAGTCTTTGGTGGTCCAGCGGGGGATATGTATTTAGAAGTAAAAGTAAAACCTGATTCTACTTTTACGCGCGACGATTTAGACATTATTGTCGAAGTTCCCGTTGATGCAATTACAGCTGTTCTAGGAGGTACAATTGATGTTCCCACCATTGATGGAACAGTCGAAATGAAGGTACCTGCCGGCATTCAATCTGGCCAACGGTTACGTTTAAAAGGCAAGGGAATTGTCAGCAATCGAGGAACTGGTGATGAGTATGCCAAAGTGAAGATTACAGTTCCAAAGAATTTAACCTCTGAAGAAAGAGAGCTATTCGAAAAGATTCGCGACTTACGCGCTCAAAAGGCTACAGCTTAATACTAAAAGGACTTCTTTTTAATCAAAATAAAAGCGGATTCAAAAAAAGAGTCCGCTTTTTAAATGTTTCCATCGAAAATTTCTTTGTGATGGATAACAATAAACTTTAATTGTACGTAGCTCGAGACCGTACAATTCTTAAGGGAGAAAAACTATGGAACAAAATAGCCAATCGCCAAATCAAGAGGCGTCTTCCGGACAAGAAAAGACGCTTTCGACTCAAAAACCTCTAGAAGATTTGAAAAATGAGGCTCAACAGGAATTGAGCCAGAAGCCTTTAAACTCTTCTCAACCAGATGAAGGGTCAAATGAGATTGACCCCTCCAATCTTTTATCGCAAGAAGAATTGAAAAATTCCCAAGAAACATCCCAAATGGAGGAGCCTTTATTTGCGAACGTGGATGGAGAGAAAGTAGAAGAAATTATTTTGGATCCTGAAAAAGAGGAAGATTCAGAGCACTTCCTCCATCACAAAATCGAAGAAGTCCTAACAGAAGAAGAAGTCGCTGCGCTTGAAGAGCAACTAGAAGGCATTGACGATGTTTTACGAAGCCTGATGTCTAAATATAAGCTCACCATGTATCTGCTAGTAGGATGCATTGTGGTGTACTTATTATTTTTGTTCGTATTTCGCCCCTCTTGGGCCACTTATGTAGTTATTACTACTTGTATCATCATGTTGGTTTTAGCCGTAGTAAATACCAAAATTTCTAAAAAAATTCAAAAGCTAGCCAGTACCCGAAAAACAGTTCGTCAATCTCTTGAAAAACTTACTCAAGATGAAGAAGGAAATTTAGATTCTTCACCCCAAGAGCTTAAAGAGGAAGCCATTGTAGCCAACGCAACCTCTCTCAATGATTTGCCAAAACAATATACGGTTTTAGACGATGTCTCTTTCCAGGATGGAAAAACAGCACCTCATGTGATTGTTTCGCCCTATGGAATTGCGGTAGTGGGAGATGAGCATTTGAAAGAGGAAATTCAAGCCAATTTAGATCTTTTGGACATTTCATCTCCTATCTTCTTTTACGATCCCACTACCGAAATAGCTGCTTTGGTTGAAAATATTCAAATGGAAAAACAAATTGTTTTAGATGAAGACCAAATTTATACCGTGCTTAAACAATTTATAGGTCTTTAAGTTTTTTCCCCTTTAAAATCAAAACGCGATAAAAATTTTATCGCGTTTCTTTTTATTGCTTTTAAAGCAAAGCTCTTTCTTCAAAAAATTTAAAGCACGGTTATTTTTTACGGGGATAAGGCCAGTAGGGAAGAACTCGATTGGCCTGATGTAAAAAGACGCGAACCGTGGCGGCAGAGATCTTGTCCGCAATTCCTTGTTTAGTAATTTCTTGAGCTAATAAAGCTGAAGTCCAATAATTTCCTTCATAGCCATAGTTGGTCGGATCTTGGCAGGCCAAGTCTATAATTTGTTCAATTTGTTTAGAGGTAAAGCGAGACGGTTTACCCGGACCAGGACGATCGGCTAGCAAGTAAATCATTTCCTCTTGTAAATTTCCCCTATTTTTCTCCATCTCATACAGTTTAGGCAAGGCCTCAAGAAAACGATTACGCCAAATTCCCACTCGAATGGGATGTAAGTTAATTTGGAGACCAATTTCACGATTGAGAGTTCCTTGAGAAGAAAGCAACACAATTTGAGCACGCTTGGCAATACCTGAAGGAAGAGTCGGATCATTCACAATAGAAGTCAGAATCTCTTTCATGTTTTGAGACAAAACGGGAATGGTTTCAACTGTCTTTTTTCGCATCATGTCACCACCTTTTTTGGGAAGATTCGACAGTGGTGCTAGAATCCCAATCGAACTTAAGGAATAAAGAGGAAAACAAACTTTATTTTTTTCGCATCGCTAAAATCTCTTTGGTCGAGAGGGGCTCTTCCTCTTTTGGTTCTTCTTCTATTGCAAAGAGGTGGTGAAAGAGTCCTTGTTTTTTCATCCACCAAATTGCTAGCAAACTGGTAAGAATGAGCACAACTTCAAGACCAATTCTGGCCCATCCAAAAATACTTTGCCAGGAAAAGCCCAACCAGAAAAATAAGAAAATTTCTCCCACTACAAGAGCGAGTTTAACCCAATTTTTTTGCGCTTGAGCTTGTTGAATTTGGAGGGAGAAGGTGGAAAAAAGAATCATCATCGCCCACGCTTCAATTATGCTCAACCAAATGGGAAAATTTTGAGCTTCCTCTACACTAGGCGCATAGTCAGAGAGAAGAGAACTGAGTCCATTGAAACCAATAAACAGTGCTTCGTAGGCGAATCCTTCGCTCAAGCCAAACATCAGTCCTCTTCCTTCTTTATTTTCAATCTCTTTGAAACCAAGCTTTTTTTGAAAGCGATAAAAGTGAATCCACCCAAATAAGCTATAAGCCAAGGCCATACTCAACGAATATAAGCTGATATAGAGAGGCGTATTGTTTAAAAGGGTTTGAAACCATCCTTGATCGAAAAGGAGAAGAGGAATGATCATGCGCACAAGAAAGAGAACTCCAATCGAATCGACGATCCCCCATAATATGGGTTTCCAGCCTTCTTTCTTGACATAGCCGTAAATTGTTATGATAACAAGAGGAATGACTAGAGAAAAGACCACCAACATCAATTGAGAAAATAAAAGCACAACCCACATCCTTTCTTGGGGAGGCCCTAAACCAGTTCAAAGGAAAAGGAAAGAATTCTTTGGTCTAAAAGACAAGAAATTTCCCACCTTGTTCGGATTTTTTCCCTTCCCATGTGAAAACAAAAGTTTGTATCTCTTAAAGTATAACACTGAACGTTTTTAGACATTTACTTTGAATAGACTGCTTATAATTAGAGAGAGGCTCTTTCTTGAACTAAAAATATCTAAATTGACTGGCTTTAAGTCGTTTGGTTTTTTTCGAGTTTTTAAGCTTTTAGGACTGGTTAACCTATTTGAGAGCAAGAAAAAAAATGAGCTTTTTCTTTAAATCCAATGAAGTATTAACCCATTTTTTTGCGTATTTTACTTAGATTATGGGAGTTTTTTATTCTTCATTCTAAACATTATAAGGTAATCTTGAAGTAGGATTTTCCTTTCTTCTTTGGAATATAAAAGCCCGCTTGCTTGGCTTAAAAGCGCCAAACAAGAAGAGAAAAGTCTAAGGTTCTTTAAGAATAAATATTTTAAAGTATTTAATTTTGAAATAAGACTCTCAATTTTGTATAAGTTAGTGAGAAAAATCATAGAGGAATGAAACATATGATCGAAAAAGATGGAAATAAAATTGCGGTGGTTTTAACAGCCGCTTCGGCCATGGCAGCAGGTGTTTCAGTATACACCATGGCCACTAGCGAAGAAGGACAAAGAGTTTTTCAACCCTCTGTCTTATCTTTGGAAAATGGGAGTGAAGAATTTCATACCAATTATTTTATTAATGAAGTGAAAAAGACTCCAAAAATGGATGATACCTTTTTAAAGGAAGCGATGGCTTTAGCCAATTCCATTTTAGCCCCTCTTGGTAAACAACAGGCTACACCTTTAACTTCAGAAGAAATCGTGCTTGAGTCGACTTCCGTAACCGCCCAAGATACTCCTCAAGAAAGTGTAGAAGAAATACGCTTAAGTGGCTCACCCATGGAAGAAAGTCAAGAAAATCATCCAATCCAACCGATGGTTCCACAATATGTTCAAACAAGCAGTGGCCCTCTTCAAGTTTCTCCAATAACCACTTCAACTGTTTCTGTTCCCTCTCCTCTTTCTAGAGAGGTAAACAGTGTGGCTATGAATTTAGAAACCAGTGAATTCGTGGAATTTACTGGACCAAGGTACCAATTATACAATCAAAATGCATCGATAACGATGCCCACTACTTCTCAGCCTCAAGCCACACCCATTGGACTTTCCACTGTGATCGATGAATCGTCTTTAGAAGTAGCTGCCCAAGCGGAAGAAGCTTTGATGGTAGAGAATGAAGCTTTGGTCATCGAGAGTCCTGAAATAGAAACGATACAGGAAAGTGGTGAAGAACAAGCTTTTCAAACCATCGTTATGGATTCTACAGGAGATATAGATGCGCTGAGTGGCCCTGCCATGGCCGAAGAAGGAACCTTTATGGCCATGGCGGAAATGGGAAATTCCTCGGCTCAATTTGAAGAAGGGACTTTATCTATTGAAGTAGAAGAAGCGGTCACCCCAGCTCCTGGAGCTGAAATTCCTGAGCCGATTTCAAGCGATCCTATTCCAGATTCTCCAGCTGATCCTGTAATCGATCAAACCCCTATCACTCCAGTAGAACCTCTAGAACCAATGCCCAATATTCCCCCTACGGAACCAGAACCGTTGTTCGATGCTACGCAACCAGAACCCCAGGCTCCCCAAGAGACTGAAGTTCCTCAAGAATCTGAAGTTCCTGTGGCTCCATCAGATGAAATGCCAAGTGATCCAGCCTCTACTCCTGCAGATTATAGTGAATTGAATGCGCGAATTGCCGAGGAGGCTTTAAAACTCGTCGATAATACCAATGGATTATGGTGTACTCAAGTCGTGCAAATGGCTATGGCCAATGCGGGAGTTCAAGATGCCCTCAATTTATGGCCCAATGAGTTTGCGGATATGTATGGATACTATACGGATAATCCTCAACCTGGAAACCTAATTTATTACAACCAAGGAGGAAACGGACTCGATCATATTGCGGTTTACATTGGAGATGGACAAGCCGTTCATGGGAACTATTTAATTGATGGAGAATCCAAAACCGTAATTGCTAATGCTAAGCTTCAAGGTTGTGATGATTATGGTTTTATTCAAGTAGAACGCTAAAAAGAGAGAAGGATTAAACGCGCCTTAGATTGGCGCGTTTTTCTTAAAGAGTCAAGATAGTTTTCAAGTTCTTAGATCGGTCTAAAATATCACAAGAAGAAAATTAGTCCATGGGGCAAACCAGTAGGAATGGGAAAGGAGATTCTATGATTCGAATTGGACAATCCATTGATATTCATCCCTTAAAAGCAGGACGTCGCTTAGTCCTTGGAGGCGTTGAAATTGATTCTCAAAAAGGCTTAGTAGGTCATTCAGATGCAGATGCTTTGTTACATGCGATTGGAGAAAGTATTTTAGGGGCCTTGGCCCTTGGTGATTTAGGAAGTCACTTTCCAGATACAGATAAAAAATGGCGAGATATATCGTCTTTACTTATCTTGGAAGCGGTTTATCAAAAAATGCATGAAGCGAACTACCGAATTGGCAACGTAGATGCGACGATTTTAGCTGAAAATCCAAAACTGGCTCCTTATATTCCTAAAATGCGAGAAAATGTAGCAAAAACGCTTCATTGCGATCTCAATCAAGTATCCATTAAAGCCACTCGTGGCGAAAAACTTGGCTTTATCGGTCAAGAAGAAGGGGTAGTGGCCTTAGCGGTTTGTTTGTTAGAAAGTGTAGAATAACATGAAAGTCGTTTTACAACGGGTTTCTCAGGCCTCTTGTACTGTGGATAAAGAGATTACAGGAGCCATTGAAACGGGATTTTGCGCTTTTATTGGCTTTAAAAAAGGAGATACTTCGGCTTGCTTTGAAAAGATGGTGGATAAAATTGTTACCCTTCGCGTTTTTAACGATAAAAATGGCAAAATGAATAAAAGTTTATTAGATGTAGGAGGTAAAGTTTTATCCATTTCTCAATTCACCCTCTATGCGTCTTGTCGGGGAGGGCGGCGTCCTTCTTTTAGTCTCGCTGCCCCGGCTTTAGAAGCCAAAAAGTTATATGAGGAATTCAACCAAGCTTTATCCAAACGAGTTGAGGTAAAGACCGGCATTTTTCAAGCGGATATGGATATTGCCTTGATCAATGATGGTCCAGTCACGATTCTTTTGGATGAACAAGAACTCTTTGGGTGAGGCTTCTTAAAGAGAAGAAAGAAGAAAGGAAGAAAGCGACACGCTTTTTATAAGATAACATGATCATTTATGGAAATGAATTGGCTGCTAAACTCCAAGAAACGATGAAGCAGACCATTGAAAAAATAAAGCAAGAAGAAAAACGATTGCCTTGCTTATCCGTCATTTTGGTTGGAGACAATCCTGCCAGTCAGTCCTATGTGCGCTCTAAGGCCAACGCTTGCCACAAAATAGGAATTGAAAATCGAACCATTCATTTGCCCGCAACCATCAGTCAAGAAGAGCTTGAAAAAGTCATCAAAGAAGAAAATGCCAATCCAGAAGTAGATGGGATTTTAGTCCAATTGCCTTTACCCCAAGGTTTAGATGAAAAGAGTGCTTTGATGGCCATTAGCCCTGATAAAGATGTGGATGGCTTACATCCTCAAAATGCGGGAGCTTTGTTGCTCGATTTAGAAGGATTTGCCCCTTGTACTCCTCAAGGTGTCATGGAAATTTTAAAAGAGGCAGGATATGATGATCTGTCTGGCCTCAATGCGGTGGTCATGGGACGTTCTAACTTAGTAGGAAAACCTCTGGCCTTATTGCTTCAAAAGAAAAATGCGACTGTAACGACTGTTCATTCGCGTACCAAAGAGGCCCAAAAAATTTGTTCTCAAGCAGATATTTTAGTCGCTGCCATTGGAAAGCCAGAATTTGTAACGGCTGAATATGTTAAAGAGGGAGCAGTTGTGATTGATGTGGGGATCAATCGTGTGAATGGCAAACTGAAAGGAGATGTCCTTTTTGAAGAAGTGGAACCCAAAGCTTCTGTAATTACCCCCGTTCCAAAGGGAGTTGGGCCGATGACGGTTTGCATGTTACTCGCAAATACCTTAAAAGCTTGGGAACGACATCAAGAAGAGTAGAATACCAAGAGGTTGAAAGGAGAAATAGGGTTGGTGCTTACAAGATGAGAGCCTAAACCCTTGAACTTTATGAATGAACTCAATTACGATTTAGGTGACATTATCGAAATGAAAAAAGAGCACCCTTGTCACTTATCCAAAGAGTGGAAAATCATTCGAATGGGTGCAGATATTCGCATTAAGTGTCAAGGTTGTCAAACGAGTATTTTGATGCCACGCTCAAAATTTGAAAAACGCTTAAAACGCATTGTAAAAAAAGCCAACGAGGAAAACGTAGATTAATTTCTACGCTTTTGTTTTATCTGTATTTTTTGTAGAAAGGAAGATCGTATGGCCTTAACTGCTGGGATTGTAGGCTTACCGAATGTAGGAAAGTCGACTTTGTTTAATGCGATTACCAATTCACAAGCGGAAGCAGCGAATTATCCATTTGCCACCATTTCTCCAAACATCGGGGTAGTGGAAGTACCGGATACACGCCTCAAACGCTTAACCGAATTATTTGATCCTAAAAAGACGATTTATACTACCTTTGAATTCACAGATATTGCAGGATTAGTAAAAGGAGCTTCGAAAGGAGAAGGGCTTGGAAATCAATTTTTGGCAAATATTCGGAACACCGATGCCATTTGTCATGTCGTTCGCTGCTTTGATGATCCTAATATTACTCATGTAGAAAATAGTGTAGATCCCATACGGGATGCGGAAACCATTAATTTAGAACTTATTTTGGCTGATTTACAAACAGTAGAAAATCGAATTGCCAAAGTAGAACGTAAAGCCTCAAGTGGAGACAAAGGAGCAAAAGCTGAAATGGCTTTACTCTCGGTGTTAAAACCTCACCTTGAAGCCGGTCATCCTGCTCGTTCTCTTGAACTCGATGAAGACCAAGCGGCTTTAATGCATCAATACAGTTTATTGACAGCTAAACCAGTGATCTATGTGGCCAATATGGATGATGAAGGCATTGCGGCTCCTGAACAGAGTGCCTACTTTCAAAGTCTTGCTACTTTAGCGCAAAACGAGGGAGCAGGCATAGTCCCCATTTGTGCTCGCTTAGAAGAAGAGCTTTCTGGCTTAGAACCGGCTGAGAAAGAAGCCTTTTTAGAAGATTTAGGGCTTCCCCAATCTGGCTTAGACCATCTTATTCAAACCGCTTATTCTGCCTTGGATTTGTGTACCTTTTTAACCGCTGGAAAAGATGAATGCCGAGCATGGACTTTTAGACGTGGAATGAAAGCCCCAGATTGTGCTGGTGTGATTCATTCTGATTTTAAACGGGGCTTTATTAGAGCCGAAGTCTATGCCTTTGAGGATATAGATAAACTAGAAAGCGAACAAGCGGTCAAAGAAGCTGGAAAACTTCGTTTAGAAGGCAAAGACTATGTAGTTCAAGATGGAGATGTGATGCATTTCCGTTTTAACGTATAATTTTTAAAAGAGTCAGCTGCGGCTGATTCTTTTTCATTTTTGTGCTTAGCTTGATAGAAAATTTAGGAAAATTCAAGAAAAAGAAATGGAAAAATGCTTCTCCTTATTGCATAATGAACCACAAAAAATAGTAAAGTACATCTGCTTTCTTAGAGATAGATCCTAAAAAGAAAGGAAAATTTCATGCTCAGTTTATTGCGAAGCGGCGATTTTAAAATGATTGTCATTTATATCATTGCGGTAATGTTATCTTTAAGTATTCATGAAATGGCTCATGCCCTTGTGTCTTATTGGCTTGGAGATACGACTGCCAAATATCGAGGTCGTATTTCACTCAATCCATTTCGCCATATTGATTGGACGGGCTTTATTTGCTTGTTGCTTTTTGGTTTTGGTTGGGCTCAACCTGTTCCAGTTGATCCTTATGAATATAAAAATCCCAAGCTGGGCATGGCTTGGTCAGCTTTCGCCGGTCCTTTAGCCAATTTTATCTTAGCCTTTGTTTGCATTTTTGGTTTTGATCTATTAGCTCTCTTTGCGCGCAGTTTTGTCATGACTTCTTTTGGATCCTTTTTAATCAGTTTGTTATCCACCACAGCCTTGATCTCCACTGGATTTGGGGTATTTAACTTGATTCCGATTCCACCTTTGGATGGAGCCAAAGTATTTTGGGCTTTTTTGCCGGATCGCTATTACTTTCGCTTAAACAATCCACCCGCTTGGATTACACTCGCCTTTTTTGTTTTCATTGCTTCTGGTCTTTTTATTGAGCCCTTAAGCCTGATGCGAAGTACTTTAGTAGGATGGATGGATAATAGCGCTTTGTGGTTGATTCAGCTTCTCTTTATCAATTAGTTTTCTCTTGTTTCTTTCTTAATTTTTTTAGTTCAAAAACCAAGGTATGGAAGAAAAAAGGATAAGGCTTAATTTCATTTTAGGAATTGAGCTTTTTTCATTTGTCCTTGGAAGCGCACCATTCTGAGGGAAATTTCGAAAGAATGTTGAAAAAAGACCAAGAGAAATTTAGAAATGTGTAAAATTGTGGGTAGATTTTTAAGAATTTTAAGACCTGTAGTGCCTAAGCATTGCGATAGGTCTTTTTTAGAAAGAGGACATTGTGATGAACACAAAAATTTGGAAATCAGCTCTCGCTATGGCTCTTTTTTCTTCCATGGCAGTAGGTTGTTCAAGTGATTCGAGTTCGACAAGTACTGCTACTGGAAGTAGTGAAGGCCAAGCGGTTAGCGACACGATTAAAATTGGTCTAAACTTTGAACTTTCCGGAAATACGGCAGACTATGGAATTAAAGAACGGAATGGGGCCAAAATTGCGATTGCTCAATTCAACGCTCGTGAAGATAAGCCATTTACCGTAGAAGCTGTTGAGATTGATTCTAAAGGAGAACCTGCCGAATCTGTATCGGCTGTTACCAAACTCATTGAACAAGATGGGGTGGTAGGCATTGTAGGTCCTGCTACCTCTGGGCCTTCCATCGCCACCTATGAGTTTGCAAGTTCCAAATCTGTTCCTGTTATTTCTCCTTCGGCTACGCAAGTCAATGCGATGATGAAGCAAGATGGAACACCTTATGAATATGCATGGCGCGTTTGTTTTGAGGATAGTTACCAAGGCAAAGGAATGGCCAACTATGCCTATGATCAACTTGGTTTGCGTAACGTAGCCGTTATTAACGAGGTCTCCGATTACGGAAATGGTTTGGCAGATGCCTTTATCGAGCAGTTCAAATCTCTAGGTGGGGACATTGCCGATAGTATCCAATACCAGGCTGGAGATAAAGACTTTGCCAGTACCATTACAAAACTTCAAGATAAAAATATTGATGGGATTTATATTGCTGGGTACTACAACGAAGCCGCTCAAATTATCAAAGCGGCTCAAGCTGAGAACTTGGATGTACCGATTATTGGTGCAGACGGATTGGATTCCGCTGATTTAGTAAGCCAAGTTGGGGCAGAAAATGCTAATAATATTTACTACACTACAGCTTATACCGCAATTAATCCTTCCGAAGAATTGAGTACCTTTATCGATGCCTATAAGGAAGAATACAACGAAGAGCCAAGCATGTTTGCTGCTTTAGCCTATGATGCGACAGGTCTTCTTTTGTCTAGCCTTGAGGCTTCTGGTGAATCAGGCGCCGCTCTCAACGAACAACTTAAGAATGCTGACTTCTCTGGCTTGACCGGTTCTTTCAGCTTTGATCAAACAACCCATACGCCAAACAAGTCTGTTCTCGTTGTAAATCTTGTCAATGGTGTTCAATCGGATGTTCAAGAAGTAAAAGCGAATTAATTCGTCATCCTGCAGGGGAGTTTCTTCCCCTGCTTTTTTTGAAAGGGAAGGAAATTTATGAATCAATTCCTACAACAGATGATCAATGGATTGTCGTTGGGAAGCATTTATGCTCTTGTTGCGCTTGGCTATACGATGGTGTATGGCATCATTAAACTCATCAACTTTGCCCATGGTGACATTTATATGATTGGAGCTTATACTGCTTTCTTTGTGACAACCTACTTAGGTTTTGGCTTTATCCCTGCTCTTATTGCTTGTATGGTCGTATGTGGCATTCTTGGCGTTTTGATCGAACGGATTGCTTATAAGCCACTGCGTAAAGCCCCACGAATCACTGCTTTAATTACAGCGATTGGGGTGAGCTATGTTATTGAGTACACCACTCAACTTTTTATGGGAACTTCTGTTCGTACCTTTCCTAAATTGTTGCCGGAAACCAGTTTTGAATTTGGCTCATTGCGCATTTCCTATATTCAAATGGTGATCTTTACAGTGACGATTGCTTTAATGGTAATGCTCACTTTCATCATTCAAAGAACAAAAATCGGACGAGCCATGAGAGCTGTATCCGCAGATGAAAGTGGAGCGAAACTAATGGGAATCTCTGTCGATAATACCATTTCGTTTACATTTTTGATCGGGTCTGCTTTAGCTGGGGCTGCAGGGCTTTTAGTGGGGCTTTATTACAATGCAGCGAGCCCTTTAATGGGCATGGTTCCTGGGTTAAAAGCCTTCGTAGCAGCCGTATTTGGAGGAATTGGATCCATTCCAGGAGCGCTTGTTGGTGGTCTTTTTATCGGAGTAGCTGAAACGATGGTAGTGGCCTATGGCTCTTCCCTCTATCGTGATGCTATTGTTTATGCCATTTTGATTTTGGTTTTGATTGTAAAACCTACTGGTCTCTTTGGACGCAATGAAAGAGAGAAGGTGTAGAAAATGGCCAAACAAGTATTTTCCAAAACCAACATGATTTGGTTTGGAGTGGGATTTTTTATTTTCTTAGCGATTTGGATTCTCATGAAAGTAGGAATTCTCAATTCTTACTATGAATCTACAATTTTTACCATTTGTATCAATATTATTCTTGCGGTTTCCCTGAATCTGATTGTGGGAATCTGTGGTCAGTTTTCATTAGGGCATGCTGGTTTTATGGCGATTGGGGCCTATAGTGCTGGGATTGTAACGCGTATGATTCCTTCTTATTTTGGTATGGCTCTTGGTATCGTAATTGGATTTGGAATTACCATTTTAGCTGCCTTGGTTGTTTCCATTCCTACTTTACGCTTACGTGGAGATTATTTAGCCATTGCAACCCTTGGCTTTTCAGAAATCATTCGTATTTGCATTCAAACCATGAAGATTACAAATGGAGCAGCAGGATTAACAGGAATTCCTAAATTGACCAATTGGCCGATCTTATTTGGATGTATGGTGATTGCCATTGTGGTATGTACAAACTTCGTGCGCTCCGCTCCGGGACGAGCCGCTCGAGCGATCAATGATGATGAAATTGCAGCCGAGGCCATGGGTATTAATACTACAAAATATAAAGTAGCGGCCTTTGTCGTTGGAGCCATGCTTGCTTCTTTAGCGGGAAGTCTTTTTGCAAACTACTTCTACGTATTGAATCCCAATCAGTTTACCTTCAATAAATCGATTGACATCCTTGTCATGGTTGTTTTTGGAGGAATGGGCAGTATGTCTGCTTCGGTCATTGCAGCAATCGTGATTGGAATTCTCAATATGTATCTTCAACAATTTGCCGATATCCGCATGATTATTTATGGTGGGGCGCTTGTCTTGATGATGATCTTCCGTCCTCAAGGAATTTTAGGAACTTGGGAAATCTCCATTGACCGTTGGCTCAAGAAACGAAACCTGAAAAAGGAGGAAGCTTAATGGAACCCATTTTAAAAGTAAGCAACCTCTCAAAACATTTTGGAGGGTTGGCTGCTGTATCCAACATCAACTTGTCCATTAATCCAGGTGAACTCATCGGCTTAATTGGACCAAATGGTGCAGGAAAGACGACCTTTTTCAACTTGCTTACTGGAGTTTATGAACCCTCTGAAGGATTGATTGAACTCAATGTAGACAACAAAAACAAACAAATTGGTGGGTTAAAGCCTTATAAGATCACCCAATTGGGCTTAGCTCGTACATTTCAGAATATTCGTCTTTTTAAAAGTATGACCGTGCTTGAAAACGTAAAATTGGCGATGCACAAAAATGTTGGGTATGGCATTCCTGCCGCTTTGTTGCGAACCTCTCGTTTTTATAACGCCGAGCGCTGGATTGAAGAAAAAGCCGAGGAATATTTAAAAGAAGTAGGCCTCTATCGAAAACGTGATGAATTGGCGGATAATTTACCTTACGGAGAACAACGCCGCTTAGAAATTGCGCGCGCTTTGGCTACCGAACCCACAATTTTGTTTTTAGATGAACCCGCCGCAGGAATGAATCCCCAAGAAACCAAGGAATTAACCGATTTGATCCATCATCTACGCGATAAATATAAACTCACTATTATTCTTATTGAACATGACATGTCGCTTGTGATGAATCTTTGTGAACGGATCTTTGTGCTCAACTATGGCCAACTCATTGCAGCGGGTACTCCTGAAGAAATTAAAAACAATGAATTTGTCATCAAAGCCTATCTTGGAGAGGAGATTTGACATGAGCCTTTTAGAAGTCAAAGATCTGCATGTCCATTATGGAGTAATCGAAGCCCTTAAAGGAGTTTCTATTCACGTTGAACCAGGTCAAATTGTAACCTTAATTGGAGCCAATGGAGCTGGAAAAACTTCCCTTCTCCAAGCGATTAGTGGAATTGTTAAAAAAAGTGGAGGAGAGGTTCTTTTTCAAGATAAATCTATCTATAAGTCCAGTCCTCGTTCCATTGTTTCTTCTGGACTTGTTCAAGTCCCTGAGGGCCGTCATATTTTTCCTGGCCTTTCAGTTTATGAAAATCTAATGATGGGAGCTTATCTACGCAAAGATAAAAAAGAAATTGCCAAAGATTTACAAAAAGTCTATGAACGTTTTCCCGTTTTAGAAAAGCGTAAAAATCAAGATGCTTCCACTCTTTCAGGGGGCGAACAACAAATGTTGGCTATGGGTCGAGCTCTAATGGCTCGTCCTAGTCTTCTTTTACTCGATGAACCATCCATGGGCTTAGCCCCTATTCTAGTAAAGGAAATCTTCTCCATTATTTCAGATATTCAAAAAACAGGCACCACAATTCTACTCGTGGAACAAAATGCTCGAATGGCCCTTTCTATTGCAGACTACGCTTATGTATTGGAAACAGGAAAAGTAGTCTTAGAGGGAAACGCTTCTGATCTAGCCAAATCTCCACAAGTTCAAGAAGCCTATCTTGGAGGACGAAAGTAATTTCTTTTAAAACGAAGGAAGAAATCGGTAAACTATAAATAGAATCAAATAGGGGAAGAAAGACTCTTCCCTTATTTTGCTTGTATTTTCTGTTTATAAGGAGGAGCCATGTTTCAAGTATTCGATTTCATGACCCGTAATCCTATCACTGTGAGTCCAGATGAAAAAATCTCAACGGTTATTGATCTAATGCGTTTTAATAAAATTCATCGTATTCCCGTGGTGGATAAAAACGATCAGCTCGTGGGCCTTATCACCGAAGGAATGATTGCGGCGGACAATACCGCTACAAGTCTCAGCATTTATGAATTAAATTATTTATTATCCAAAACAAATGTACGTACTGTTATGGTGAAGCATCCTATTTCTATTCGTCAAGATGCATTGATGGAAGCAGCCGCCGAAAAGCTCTTGACCTATGATATTGGATGCTTACCCGTAGTGGATGATCAAAATAAAGTAACTGGAATTCTTACCCAAAACGATATTTTTCGGGCCTTTTTAGATATGTTGGCTTGGACCAAAAAAGGGACTCGGATTACTTTACAAGTGCCAGAAAGAATCGGAGTGATGGAAGACTTAGCCCATCTTTTAGCGAAAGAGGGATTATCCATTACTTCGATAGGCGTTTATGATCTTCAAGATAATGCGGCTGAATTATTGATTAAAATCGATGGTACGGTTGATCATGAAAAAGCCAAATCCAAATTGGAAGCACAAGGATTTACTGTATTGAAGATTGAAGAAGCCTAAAAAGTAAAAAAGCAGCTGTTGAACCTCTTTGGTTTTAACAACTGCTTTTTTTATTCAGAAAACTCTATGAAAATTTCTCGATTTAGAAGGAATTTCTTAATTTTTCTTAGATCCCTTCTTGGAAGATTTGAGCTTATTCTTCTTTTTTTTAGACCAAAACTCGAGTAAGCGGCTGGGTAAAGAACTCGGAACCTCACAACCATTTTGATAAGCCTCTTCTAAGAGATCAAAAAAGTCATCTAAGCTTTTAGCAATTAACTCTTGACTTTTTGGCTGATCTAGAGAGATAAGATACACTTCATCATGAAGGGTATCATAAAAAAAATCATCCCCACTATGATCTACTCCTAAAGGAAAATATCCTTTGGGAAGACGATTGGATGGTTGGTAAATATCTAAAATATGTTCAGCCGACATCGAACCGGTAAAAAGTTGATGAAAACCATCTAAAATATAGCGCTTTCCATTGACCATAAAGGGCAGACTTTCCATCGAACTCCCGCTGTAATGAAGGTAAAAATCCTTTAAGCGCGGTGGAAATTGAAGATGGAACTCTTCCTCAAAAGCTTTGATCTTTTGTTCATTAATCGTTTCTAGGGGTTGATGTGAATGAAGATAATCATACATCCCATAATCCCCCTTTCTTATTTCTAAAGTATAGTCAACTTTTTTAGATCATTGAGAAATTTTTTCCTTTCAGACAAAAGTTGAATGTTTTTTTCCATTTTCCTTAAGTAGAAATGGGGATCTTTGCCCAAGCATATGAGCTTTTAATAGTCAGTTAAGCCAATCTAGAAAGGGATTTTAATGGCTTCTTAGCTTTTAAGAAGATCGATCAACTATTTTGGGAAACTTCATTTTCTAAAACCACCACGTCTAAGCCATCTAGAGAAGTTTCTTTGAGTTCCATGGGAATTTTTCGTCCCGTTAGGTTCATGGTTTTGACGACCATATCAATGAAACGCGACTTTTCCTTACATTTCGTAAATACTTGGCTAAACGAGCTGCCTCTACGGCTCGAGTAGCTGCCACTGTATTGCGCTCAATGCAAGGAATCATCACGTATCCCATGACTGGATCGCATGTTAAACCAAGATGATGTTCTAAGCCGATTTCAGTAGCACACTCAATTTGATCATTTGTCATCCATTCACAACTCGCTACAAAGGCGGCTCCCATAGAACAAGCTGTCTCCACTTCTGCTTGGCAACCGGCTTTGACCCCAGAAATCGTAGCATTCTCCTGCACTAAATTTCCAATTAATCTGGCTACCTTTAAAGCATTAAGAATGGTTTTCTTTGGATAGTTTAAATCAATGTAATAATGATAGACCAAGGAAGACCATACTCCACAAGATCCCATCATAGGAGCTGTTACTACAGTTCCTCCTGAAACATTGTGTTCACTGGCAGCATAGGCATAACTTTGAAACCGTAAAGCATCGCGAACGGCTTTACTATGGCAGGCTTTAGAAGATTCAAAAAGAGCCTACACTACGCGATCTAGATTCAATTTTCCAGGTAAAGCGCCTGTTTTAGATAATCCTTTTTTTACCGAATTGATCATAGCAGTCATTATTTTCGACAAATAGGCTTCAATTTCTTTGCCTTCTACCATGGTTACCTATTCGTCCAACCGTAAATGTTGGCTACGACAATATTCTTGAATCGTATCTAAAGTGGTGTGAGGATAGATGTCTTTAGCCGTTTGAGGGGCTTGATCATCAATTATAATTTTCCCTCCTCCAATTGAAACATACGTTTTTTCAAGAATAGGCCCATCTGGATGATAGGCTTTGATGACCATAGTGTTTGGATGCTCACAAGAGGATTTTGGATCAAAGATAAGATTGATCACTTTTCCTTTAAGAGTCTTTTTTAAAATGGAATCCGTTAAATGACCTTTACCGGTTAAAGCCAAGGATCTATATAAAATGATGTCAAAACGTGACGCTTGAGGAGCACTCTCCAAAATATCAAGCGCTGCCCTCATGGGACCAAAAATATGAGAACTCGATAGACCAGGACCAATCTTAAGTAATTCTTGGATTGTTTGCACAAACAACTTCCTTTCTTTTCTCTACTCGTAAAAGATCAAGCCTTGTAGTCTATAGATTCGACACTAAACCTGACTCTTTTTGTTTGAGCAAGTTTTCCTCACTTATTATTTTGGCGTTCTTTTTAAAAAGAAGAAAAAAAGAAGTCTACTAAAAAAAAGATTTCAAAATCTTCTTTCTTCTCACCCTGCACTTCTTCTAAAAAGGGAAAAATTATAGTCTTATTTTTTTAAGGCCTTTAAAAAATCTAGAAAAAATGAGTTTCATACTTACTAAGGTTCTACTTGGAATATAAAAAAGGTCTGAACACGTCGTAACAGACCTTTAAAAGTAAACAATTTTATTTTAGACCCGCATTCCAATCACCTGTATGCAAGTCCGCAGGAAAATGAACTTCAACCTCTTCATTCATCTTTATAACTTGCGCTTGAGCCGATAAAGAGAGATTGGTTTGGCTGATCTCTAGATCATAAACGCCTTGAAAATCAATAATCATTCCAGTGATTTCTTCTTCGCAAATGGTGGCTTGTAATTGAGCTTTTTCAGTTTTTATCGCACCATAATAATCCAAAAGCTTATTTGCCTCTGTCGGATTAATGGTGAAAGTATAGGTAGTGGCCTCTTTTTCATCTATTTGAGATTCATGAACTTCTACTGCTTTAAAAAATTCTGCTCGATCCTCACGGCTGAGTTGTAAAAAAGGATTGGGCAAATGAAAATCTTCACTTGAAGAAATTCCAATTTTAGAAGCTTCAGAAGAGGATTTGGTCCCCATATAATCTAAATAGGTTTTCCCATCTTCAATATAAAACCCAATATCATGCCCGTCTGTAAAAAAAATATTCAAAGCCAATTCTTGAGGTTTGGAGGTAAACGTTGCGGTAAATTCAGCTGAAAAGGTGGGGGTATCCGCACTTCCTTGGATTTGAAGAGAATTCGCTTCACACATATGATTGAAGGCCTCAAAAAATGTATTGGAGGCTTTCTGAAGAGTGGTATCGGGTGGATTGGATTGACAACCTGTGAGAACCAATAAACTTAGAGTTGGAAGAAAAAGTCTAGATTTTTTCATGGAGAATCTCCTTATGTTCTATTTTACGATCTTTTCCATTCTGTTGCGGAGGTTTCAAGAGAAGAAGCTTATAAAACTTACCAACACAAAAACTCCAACGTTTTAGTTGTTGGGAAAAAATCTTCTAGTTTCTTTGACTCCCCTGTTTAAAATATCGCATACGGTTAGAAGAAATAGGAAGGTCATGCTAATTTTCTGAAAGAAGAAGGAAAAAATATTTGGCTGTCTTTCTCCTTAGATTGAGCAAGATTTCATGAGAAATAGACAAAAAAAAACGAATCTAAAAATAGATTCGTTATCATTCAAATGGCGCCTGAAACAAGACTCGAACTTGTGACCTGCCGGTTAACAGC